>NZ_QETL01000049.1:0-28133 GCF_003105135.1 Stenotrophomonas sp. SPM
CTTCAAAAGCTGGCTTTCCGTGGGATGGCGGGCTGGGTCCGGTGGCAGGGGACGCCGTAAACCCGTCCATGGGGGCTTGGTCGCCGCATCCATGCGGCTCACACCCCTGCCACCGGACCCACCCCGCCTTCGACAGTTTCCTGCGGTCTGCCGGAGCACGGGGTCGCATCCCATTGCTGCGCAACGGGCTCTGACCCCGGTGATTCCGCGTGGCCGCGTTGTGCCGACCAACGGTCGGCACCTACCGGATCAGAGGCCCTGCATCAGCGCCATCTGCGCCGAATGCGGCGCTTCGTCGTGGGCCGGGGCGCGCTTGTGGTAGATGCCGTCGGCATCCAGTTCCCAGGCGTTGAGGTTGTCGTCCAGGTAGTTCTGCAGCACTTCGCGGTACACGCGCTTGGCCAGGTCCGGGTCGAGGATCGGGAAGCAGGTCTCGACGCGGCGCAGCAGGTTGCGTTCCAGCCAGTCGGCGCTGGCGCAGTACAGCTCCGGGGCGCCGTCGTTGCCGAACCAGTACACGCGGCTGTGCTCCAGGAAGCGGCCGACGATCGAGCGCACGCGGATGTTGTCCGACACGCCCGGCACGCCCGGGCGCAGGGTGCAGGCGCCACGGATGATCAGGTCGATCTGCACGCCGGCCTGCGAGGCCGCGTACAGCGCGCGCACCACCTGCGGTTCGTTCAGCGCGTTCATCTTGGCGATGATGCGCGCCGGACGACCGGCTGCAGCGATGCGCGTCTCGCGCTCGATGCGGGCGAGGATGCCGGTGTGCAGGGTGAAGGGCGACTGCAGCAGGCGCTTCAGCTTCATCTTCGAGGCCAGCCCGGACAGCTGCTGGAACAGCAGGTGCACGTCATTGCCGATGTCCGCATCGGCAGTGATCAGGCTGATGTCGGTGTACGCGCGGGCGGTACCGCTGTGGTAGTTGCCGGTGCCCAGGTGCACGTAGCGGCGCAGCTTGCGGCCTTCGCGGCGCACGATCAGCAGCATCTTGGCGTGGGTCTTGAAGCCGACCACGCCGTACACCACCTGCACGCCAGCTTCCTGCAGGCGGTCGGCCAGGCCCAGGTTGGCTTCTTCGTCAAAGCGCGCGCGCAGCTCGACCACCACCGTCACGTCCTTGCCGTTGCGAGCGGCCTGGATCAGCGCATCGACGATCAGCGAATCCTTGCCGGTGCGGTACAGGGTCTGCTTGATCGCCAGCACGTTCGGGTCCACCGCGGCCTGCTTGATCAGGTCCAGCACGGCGGTGAAGGCATCGAACGGGTGGTGCAGCAGCAGGTCCTGGCGCCGGGCGATCTCGAAGATGCCGTCGCTGTCGCGCAGGGTGCGCGGATTCATCGGCGGGTACTTCAGGTCCGGCTGCGGTACCAGGTCGTACAGCTGGATGATGCGGTTGAGGTTGACCGGGCCGTCGATGCGGTACACCGCGTTTTCGGTCAGGCCGAAGTTCTGCAGCAGGGTACGCACGATGTCCTTCGGCGTGTCCTCGGCGATCTCCAGGCGCACCGCCGGGCGGTAGCCGCGGTCGACCAGTTCATCGCGCAGGGCCAGCGCCAGGTTCTCCACTTCTTCCTCGTCCACCACCAGCTCGGAATTGCGCGTGACGCGGAACTGGTAGGCACCCTGGACTTCCAGGCCCGGGAACAGCTCGTCGACGAAGGCCGACAGCACCGAGGACAGGAACACGAAGTTCTGCCCGCCGCCCAGGCTTTCCGGCAGCTGGATGATGCGCGGCAGCGAACGCGGTGCGCGCACGATGGCCAGGTGGCCGGCGCGGCCGAACGCATCGGTGCCCTTCAGCACGACGACGATGTTCAGCGACTTGTTGAGGATCTTCGGGAACGGATGCACCGGGTCCAGGCCCAGCGGCGACAGCACCGGCATGATCTCGTTGCGGAAATACGCACGCAGCCAGCGCTTCTGCCGGTGGTTCCACGAGTGACGGCCGAGCACGCCGATGCCGGCCTCGGCCAGCGCCGGGCGCAGCGTCTCGTTCCAGCAGCGGTACTGCTGGTCCACCAGTTCGGCGGCGCGGTCATGGATGGCGTTGAGGATGGTCTGCGGGCTCATGCCGTCCGGGGCCGGCGGCAGGCCGAATTCCTGCGCGTGGCGCACGGCCGCGGCGCGGATTTCGAAGAACTCGTCGAGGTTGGTGCAGGAGATGCACATGAAGCGCAGGCGCTCCAGCAGCGGCACCTGCGGGTCCATCGCCTGTGCCAGCACGCGGAAGTTGAAATCCAGCTGGGACAGTTCGCGGTTGATGTAGAGCGCCGGGTCACGCAGCGGATCGTTGTCCGGGCTCACGGGGAGGGGGAGGGATCCGAGGCTGCTCATGGCTTCATTCTTCGATGGAGGTCAGGGGGGCGGACTCGCGCGGGCGCACGTGGTCGGCATCGAAATGACAGGAGAACACCGAGCCCTTGCCCACTTCGCTTTCGATCTCTAGCCGTGCATGGTGCAGGCCGAGGATGTGCTTGACGATGGACAGGCCCAGGCCGGTGCCACCGCTCTCGCGCGAGCGGCTGCTGGACACCCGGTAGAAACGTTCGGTCAGGCGCGGCAGGTGGGTGGCGGGAATGCCGTAGCCGCTGTCACGCACGGCCAGTACGGCGCCATCGCCCTCGCGGCGGAACTCCACCGCGATGCGGCCATCAGCCGGGGTGTAGCGCACGGCGTTGGTGACCAGGTTGGAGAACGCGCTGTGCAGTTCCTTGGTCGAGCCCAGCAGGTCCACGCCGGCCAGGTCGTCGATGCTGATCTGGTGGCGGCCCTGGCTGTGCGCCTCGGCTTCGCGGCGCAGGGTGGCCAGCATCGGCTGCATGGCCACGGTCTCCGCTTCGCTGTGTTCCTGAGATTCCAGCCGCGACAGGGTCAGCAGGTCTTCCACCAGCTGGGCCATGCGCTGGCTCTGCTTGCGCATTTCTTCCAGCATCGGGCCGGTGCCGGGGAAGTCTTCCGGATCCATCATGTCCAGGTAGCCATGCACCACGGTCAGCGGCGTGCGCAGTTCGTGCGACACGTTGGCGACGAAGTCGCGGCGCACCTGTTCCAGGCGCAGCAGCTTGCTGACGTCGCGGGCGATCAGCAGCCAGTAATCGTTGGAATAGGGGATCAGGCGCAGGTTCAGGCGGATCGCGGGGTCCACCGGCGAGGGCGCGTCGAGGATCGGTTCGGCATTGCGGCCGCCGGCCAGCCAGTGGGCCAGCGGCATCGGCTGCAGGCGTTCGACCAGAGCTTCGCCGAGGTCACCGGGGTGGTGCAGGCCGAGCAGGGCGGTGGCCGCTTCGTTGAACCACTGCACGCGCTGGCTGTTGCGGTCCAGCACCACCACCGCATCGGGCAGGGCGGCAGCGGCGGCGCGGTAGCTGCGCAGCATGTCCAGCAGGCGGCGTTTGCGCACGCGCATTTCCACCTGGTTGCGGTACAGCAGGCGGTCCAGCTCGTTCCAAACGCCGGTACCTTCCTCGGCGGTTTCCCAGCGCTGGCGCGCGGTCAGCCGCCGCAGCACGCGGCGCAGGCGCCAGTAATGCCAGGTCAGCGTGGCCAATGCGGCCAGCGCGATGCACAGCCACAGATGCCCACTGAGCCATCCGACCACGCCGGCCAGCACCAATACCGCTGCCACGGAGGCCAGCGTCTTCAACCAGGCGGAGCGGATGTGGCGGGGCATTGCGGTCTCGTCGTTGGAGGCGGCGGTTCACGCGGTGAACCGAGGGTTATAGCAGAGTTGCCGACACCGGCACCCGCGGGTGCGCGGTGCCGGCACGACGAGGCTCAGGTCGCGTTGGAGAAGCGGTAACCGGCGCCGCGCACGGTCTGCACCATGTTCTCGGCGTTGAACGGTTCCAGCGTCTTGCGCAGACGGCGGATGTGCACGTCGATGGTGCGTTCTTCCACGTACACGCTGCCGCCCCACACATGGTCCAGCAGCTGGGCGCGGGTGTAGACGCGCTCGGGGTGGGTCATGAAGAAGTGCAGCAGGCGGTATTCGGTCGGGCCGATCGGCACCGGCTGTTCGTTGGCGAACACGCGGTGGGCGGCGCCGTCGATGCGGATCGGGCCGACGGCCACGCTGCCGTCTTCGTCGTCGTCACGGGCGCGGCGCATGACCGCGCGGATGCGGGCCAGCAGTTCGCGGGCCGAGAACGGCTTGACCACGTAGTCGTCGACACCGGCTTCGAGGCCACCGACGCGATCGTTCTCTTCGCCGCGCGCGGTCAGCATGATGATCGGCACTTCGCGGGTCAGGGTTTCCTTGCGCCAGCGACGGGCCAGGTCCAGGCCACTGGTGCCGGGCAGCATCCAGTCCAGCAGGATCAGGTCGGGGACGCGGTCGGCGATCGCGGTCTGGGCCTCGCGGGCATCGCCGGCGTGGACGGGTTCGTAATCGCCCTTGCGGAGGGCGAAGGCGACCATTTCGCGGATCGCGGGCTCGTCATCGACGATCAGGATGCGTTTCTGCACGAGGATACCGTAGGGCTCGGTTACTGGAGTGGTGCCAGTAGACTACGGTTTGATGACATGTTTGTGACTGCCTGCCCGGGATCGGCGCCGATTGCCATCCCCCGGTCATGCGTCGCTCAGCGCCGGTCCAACTCCGGGTCCTGCACGCCCTGGCGGCGCAGCTCCAGCACGGTGGGAGTGATGGTCTCGATGCGCGCATCCACCCGCGCGCGGCCGACATAGTCCAGCTCGGGATTGCGCTTGAGCGCCTGCAGCTGCATCAGCGCCTGCTCCGGGCGGCCACCGAGGAAGGCTGCCTCGGCATAGGCCTCGCTGGCCCGTACGCTGTCCCCGGCCAGTTCGCTGGCACGGGCGTAGCGCTGCTGGAAAACCGGATCGTTACCGCTTTGCGACAGCAAGGGCCGCAGCATCGCCTGGGCGCGCTGGCCGGCCTCGCGTCCGCCCTGTTCATTCAGGATTTCGGCGTAGGTCAGTGCCACCGGGCGGCTGTTGGGGTGTTCGCGCAGCAGCTGTTCGAAGCGGGCGTTGGCCTGGACCGGCTGGCCGGCACGGGATTCCGCCTCGCCCAGGGCCAGGGCCACGAACAGGCTGTCCGGATGGGTCTGCAGCAGGCTGGCCAGGGCCTGCCGGGCCTGGTTGGCGCCGGCGCGGCCGCCGCGCATGGCGGCCAGGGCCTGGCCATAGCGCTGGGCGTCGGTCAGGCCGTCCTTCTGGCGCCGGGCCAGGTCGGCGTACTCGCGTTCCAGCTCCGGCGTAGTGTCGGCGCTGAGCACCCGCAGGCGCTCGCGGGCCCAGTCGAAGTCACCGCTGGCGCCGCGGCTGAGCTGGCCGATCGGCAGGCGCAGCACGCTGCTGGGCAGCAGCGGGTTGCTGCCGCGCAGCAGCGGCTCGCCCAGGCTGGGGTCGGCCGGGTTGACCCGCTCCTTGCGCTCGCCGCTGGGGGTGCTGGTGGTCAACAGCACCGTGTCCTTCTTCATCTGCTGGGCGCGGGCCTTGGCCTCGCTGATGCGGGTGGTGTTGACCGGGTGGGTCTGCAGGAAGTCGGGGGCCTGGTAGCCGCCGTCGTTGCCGCGCATGGCGGCCGACATCCGTTCGAAGAAGCCAGCCATGGCGTCCACGTCGTAGCCGCTGCGCGACAGGGTGCGGATGCCCAGACGGTCGGCCTCTGATTCGTTGGACCGGGTGTAGTTGATCTGCCGCTGCTGCATCAGGCCCATGCCGGAGCTGATCGCGGCCATGGTCGCGTTGCCGGAGGAGGAGCTGTTGCTGGCCTGGGCGGCCACCACTGCCGCCAGCATGCCCAGCAGGATCGGGATCTGGTCGCGCTGGGCCCGCTCGACCCCGCGCAGCACGTGCTGCTGGGTGACGTGGGCGATTTCATGGGACAGCACCGCCGCCACCTCGTCCTCGCGCTCGGCCGTCAGCACCAGGCCGGCGTTGACCCCGATGTAGCCGCCGAGGGTGGCAAAGGCGTTGATCTGGCGGTCCTTCATCACGAAGAACGTGTAGGACTGGCGCGGCTGGTCGCTGTTGGAGCCCAGCCGGGTGCCCATGGTCTGCAGCCAGTCGTTGACCAGCGGGTCGTCCAGCAGGTAGCCGTAGTTGCGCAGCTCGCGCAGCATCATCGCGCCGTACTCGGCCTGCCGGGCCGGGGTCAGCAGTTCGCCGGCCGACGACCCGATGTCCGGCAGCTTCTCCTGGGCCTGGGCCAGCGGCATGGCCAGGGCCAGAGTGACGGCGGTAGTCAGCAGCAGGGCTCGCAAGCGGGAGGTCCTCGGGCGGGGCGCGCCAAGCGTGGCAGAGCAGGGGGCAACCATTCGTTAATCCACAGTGTTGCGGTCGTGGCGTGGAAATTCCAGCACACCGGTACCATATATGGACCGTCGATCCATCGTGGAGTTTCCCGTGACAGACCAGCCCGCTGGCGCCTCGCCCGCCATCACCATCTATTCCACCGCCGTCTGCCCTTACTGCGTGGCGGCCAAGAACTTCCTCAAGAGCAAGGGCCAGCAGTGGACCGAGGTCCGCATCGACCTGGATCCGGTCGAGCGCGAGAAGATGATGTCCCTGACCCGCCGCACCAGCGTGCCGCAGATCTTCGTCGGTGACGTCCATGTCGGTGGCTACGACGACATGATGGCCCTGCATCGTGAAGGCAAGCTCGAGCCGCTGCTGGCCGGGCAGGGCCAGGCATGAGCGCGGCCGACGACGGCAGCAAGGACCGCATCGCCGAATTCACCGCGTTCCGCAAGCGCATGAACGAACGCATTCTGGGTGAGCCGAACCAGGTGGTGCGGCGCTTTTTCGCGCTGGACACGCAGACCTACCAGGCCGGCGCGCTGGACGTGAAGACCAAGGAGCTGCTGGGCCTGGTGGCCTCGATGGTGCTGCGCTGCGACGACTGCATCAGCTACCACGTGGCCCAGTGCAAGGAAGCCGGGGTGACCCGTGAAGAGTTCTTCGAGACCTTCTCGGTCGGCCTGGTGGTCGGCGGCTCCATCGTGATCCCGCACCTGCGGCGCGCGGTCGACTTCCTCGACCAGCTCGAAGGCGGCGCCGCCGCTCCGGAAGCGCACGAGCACTGAGGTAGCGCCGGGCCATGCCCGGCCGATACCTGAACAAACGGCCGCCGGGCATGGCCCGGCGCCACCGGACGCGCGCCGGGGCCTTCCGCGCGATCCAGCAGCCCAGGAGCCCCCTTGTTGTTCAAGGGGGCGCGCCGAAGGCGCGGGGATAAGGAGAAATGCGCGGGCAATTCTGCCTGAGCCGGGGAGTGGGACCATGGTCTATTTGGGACCTCGGCCCCGGCTCAGGCATAATTGCGGGTGAAACTTCCTTAGCGCCGGCGTTTCCGGGCACGTCCGGACGGCGTATTCCCCCCTGTTCGGAACATCGATCAATGACGCAGAAAATTACGGTCATCCGCGGCGACGGCATCGGCCCGGAAATCATGGACGCCACCCTGTTCGTCCTCGACCAGCTCAACGCTGGCCTGGAGTACGAAGATGCGGACGCCGGCCTGGTGGCCCTGGAAAAGCACGGCGACCTGATGCCGGCAGTGACCCTGGAATCGATCGCGCGCAACAAGGTCGCGCTGAAGAGCCCGCTGACCACCCCGGTCGGTGGTGGCTTCACCTCGATCAACGTCAGCCTGCGCCGCCACTTCGACCTGTACGCCAACGTGCGTCCGGCCCACACCTTCCCGAACACCAAGTCGCGTTTCAACAACGTCGACCTGATCACCGTTCGTGAGAACACCGAAGGTGCGTACCTGGCCGAAGGCCAGGAAGTCTCGGCTGACGGCGAGACCGCCTTCTCCGGCACCCGCATCACCCGCAAGGGCTCCGAGCGCATCGTGCGCTACGCCTTCGAGCTGGCCCGCAGCGTCGGCCGCAAGAAGGTCACCGCCGTGCACAAGGCCAACATCATCAAGTCGACCTCGGGCCTGTTCCTGAACGTCGCCCGTGAAGTGGCCGCGCAGTACCCGGACATCGAGTTCCAGGAAATGATCGTCGACAACTGCTGCATGCAGCTGGTAATGCGTCCGGAACAGTTCGACGTGATCGTGACCACCAATCTGTTCGGCGACATCATCTCCGACCTGTGCGCCGGCCTCGTCGGCGGCCTGGGCCTGGCCCCGGGTGCCAACATCGGCAAGGACGCGGCGATCTTCGAAGCCGTGCACGGCACCGCGCCGGACATCGCCGGCCAGGGCAAGGCCAACCCGTGCGCGCTGCTGCTGGCAGCTGCACAGATGCTGGACCATGTCGGCCAGCCGGAAAACGCCGAGCGCCTGCGCAAGGCCATCGTGGCCACCATGGAAGCCAAGGATTCGCTGACCGGCGACCTCGGCGGCACCGGTACCACCATGAGCTTCGCCCAGGCCATCGCCAGCCGCCTGTAAGCGGCCGGCGCTCCCGCTGGAGATCGCCCTGGGCGACGTCCAGCCGGGGAGGCACAGCGTTGAAGACGGGCCGTCCTTGTACGGCCCGTCTGCGTTTTCAACCGCGGGTTTTCACCGACAGGATGTTTGCAGATGCCTGAGGCGGCCGTGTGGGTCGTGGCGGCCGTTGCCGTCTATGCCATCGGCGTGGCGATCTACGCCACCTTGTACTGGCCGTGGTCCCGCGCCCAGCGTGCGCTGCGCCACCTGCGCAGGCATGGGGTGCCTCTCCGCAGCCTGCGCGAGAGCGAGGCGCGCCTCCTGCAGTTGATCGAGTTTCCGGCGGGGTTGCCGGTGTATCTGCTCGAAGGCAGCTGCGCGGCGTTTGTTGTCAGGGGCAGGTCCCCTCCGGCCCAACATGTGCAGACGCTGGCTGGCGTGCCGGTGAAGTATCCGGCGGGCCTCGCACATGCCGTGCGCGCGGGAAGCAATACCGCCGAAGTGGTGCTGGGGCGCGACCACGCGATGATCGTGCGGCTCAATGGGGTCAAGGTGCCCTCGTAGGGTCGAGCCGTGCTCGACTACGCAAGGCCAGTCGAGCATGGCTCGACCCTACAGTGCGTTTTCTGCACAGATCATGTGTTGTTGCACGGCTGGTTCGTGCGCCATCCGCTCCGCATCCTGTGCCCCCTTCCCACCGCACAGGAGTCGCCCCATGAACCTTTCCGCCTTCGGCCTGGCCAGCCTGATCGGGATGGCCGCCGCCGCGTACCTGGCCCGGCACGGCCTGCCGCGGCAGGTCACCAACCTGCAGCAGCACACGCTGCTGGGCTTCAGCCCGACCGGGGCCGGTGCGCCGTGGCAGGGGCCGCGCGGCGCCACCGCCAGCATCGAGGCCGGCCAGCGCCTGCGCGTGGATGCCACGCCCGCGCTGCATGCGGCGGTAATGGCGGGCATAGGCATCAGTCTGTTTACTGCGTTGACCGTGCAGGAGGACCTGCGCAGCGGTCGCCTGACCCGCGTGCTGCCGGCCTGGAAGGGCGGGCAACGTCGCTACTTCGCGCTGTACCCGCGTGCGCGTGCACTGGCGCCGAAGGTGCGCGCGCTGGTCGATCACCTGGCCACGCACTACGCTGGGCGGACGGGCGGGGCAGGCTAGCCACGCCATGGCAACGAGGAGCGTGATGGATCCGGTCTATCTGCTGGTGGCGGTCGGTGCGATCGTCGCCGGCTTCGTGCAGGGCCTTTCCGGATTCGCATTCGGCATGGTGGCAATGTCCTTCTGGGCCTGGGGGCTGGATCCGCGGTTGGCCGCTGCGCTGTCGGTGTTCGGTGCGCTGACCGGGCAGCTGCTGGCGGTGTTCACCGTGCGCCGCGGCTTCAACCTGCGCCTGCTGCTGCCGTTCGTGGTGGGTGGCCTGGCCGGCATTCCGCTGGGCGTGCTGGTGCTGCCGCAGCTGGACATGGCCTGGTTCAAGGCCTTGCTGGGTGGGTTTCTGGCGGTGTGGTGCCCGGTGATGCTGAGGGTGCGCCGGCTGCCGCCGATCACGGTGGGCGGCCGCATTGGCGACGCCGTGGCGGGTATGGCCGGCGGCGTGCTCAGTGGCATCGGTGGCTTTGCCGGGCCGGTGCCGACGCTGTGGAGCACGCTACGCGGCTTCGCCAAGGACGAGCAGCGCGCGGTCATCCAGAACTTCAACCTGGCCATGCTGGCGGTGACCATGGCCACCTATGTCGGCAACGGCATGATCACCCGGCAGATGCTGCCGTACTTCGCCATCGTGGCCCCGGCCATGCTGTTGCCGACCCTGCTGGGCGCGCGCCTGTACATCGGCATCAGTGAAGCGCGCTTCCGGCAGATCGTGCTGGGCCTGCTGACCGCCTCCGGCATCGCCCTGCTGTGCTCGGCGCTGCCGGTGCTGCTGTCGCGTTGAGGCTCAGGCCGGGCGGAACATGCGGAAGCGCTGTTCGGCGCTGACCCGGAAATAATCGGCCGGGCCGCCACCGCGCAGGATCGGGTCGGCCGCAGCGGTGTCGTAAATGCCATCGACCAGCAGCCGCGCATCGATATGCACCGCCACTACCTCGCCCAGCACCAGCCAGCCGTTGGTGTCCTGGCCGGCGGCATCGCGCAGGCGCACGATCTGGGTGCAGCGGCATTCCATGCTGACCGGGCTCTGTGCCACGCGCGGCGGGCGCACCTGGGTGGACGCCAGCGGTGTCAGTCCGGCCAGGCTGAACTCATCGACCTCCGGCGCGACCGCGCGGCAGCTTTCGTTCATCGCCTCGGCCAGGTCGAACGTGGCCAGGTTCCAGACGAATTCGCCGGTGGCCTCGATGTTGTGCAGCGAGTCTTTCCGCCCCTGGCTGGAGAAGCCGATGATCGGCGGGGTGTAGTTGAAGGCGTTGAAGAAGCTGTAGGGCGCCAGGTTCAGGGCGCCGTCGGCGGCGCAGCTGGAGATCCAGCCGATCGGGCGCGGGCCGATGATGGCGTTGAACGGGTCGTGCGGCAGGCGGTGGCCGTCGGCGGGGCGGTAGCTGTGGAAGGTGTCGGGCATGGGGTGGGGGTTCCGTAGGGTCGAGCGTGCTCGACTGCTTTCTGTAGAGCCGAGCCCATGCTCGGCTGCTTTTTACGCCAAGAGCGGCCGAGCATGGGCTTGGCTCTACCGCCTCTCCGGTTTACGAAAAAGCCGCGACCCTCGCGGATCGCGGCTTGTCGATTGCAGCTTGATCGGGCTCAGCGCTGCTGGATCTTCGACAGCAGGCGCAGGAACTCCACGTACAGCCAGACCAGGGTCACCATCAGGCCGAATGCGCCATACCACTCCATGTACTTCGGTGCGCGCTGGGCCACGCCGGTTTCGATGAAGTCGAAATCCAGCACCAGGTTCAGCGCGGCCACCACCACCACGAACAGGCTGAAGGCGATGCCCAGCCAGCTGGCGTCATGGATCATCGGCACGTTGATGTTGAAGAAGCCCAGCACGAACGAGGCCAGGTAGAGCAGGGCGATGCCGCCGGTGGCGGCGACGACGCCCAGCTTGAAGTTCTCGGTGGCCTTGATCAGGCCGCTGCGGTAGGCGAACAGCAGGGCGAACAGGGTGCCGAAGGTCAGCAGCACTGCCTGGAACACGATGCCCGGGAACTTCATGTTGAACACGGCCGAGATGGCGCCCAGGAACAGGCCTTCCACCAGCGCGTACATCGGCGCGGTGACCGGCGACCATTCCTTCTTGAAGATGGTGATCAGCGCCAGCACCAGGCCGCCGATCGCGCCGCCCATGGCGTACAGCTTGGCGCTGGCCATCACCTGGCCGTAGTCGTTGATCGACTGGTTCCAGGCGAAGGCGGCGGTCAGCACGGTCAGCAGCAACAGGATGCCGGTCTTGTTGACGGTGCCGTTGAGGGTCATCGCCTGGTCGGGGTGGGTCACCACCGAGCCGCTGGCCAGGTCGAGGAAAGTCGACTCGGAAAGAGCCGGGTTGCCGCTGCGCATGCGAAATCTCCGTGCGAAAGATGGGGTTACGGCCATCCGGCCGACTGCAGGGAGCATAGCCGATGGCGGCGTACGGTGGTGTGGCAGGGCTGCGCCGGCAGGCCCGCCGCGTTGACAGGCTGCGCTGCGCTTGTTCACAATGACCAGCTCCCCGGGCCCTGCCCGAGGGGATTGCAACACCGGGGTATAGCGCAGTCTGGTAGCGCGCCTGCTTTGGGAGCAGGATGTCGGGGGTTCGAATCCCTCTACCCCGACCAATCCCACTACGTCGGATTGGACGCCGTTCCGGTTCGGGCGCCCGTAGCTCAACTGGATAGAGCACCGGCCTTCTAAGCCGGCGGTTACAGGTTCGATTCCTGTCGGGCGCGCCATTGGCACGACATGCAGGGCAATGCTGACGGACGTGAAGAAGTGCTTGCAAAAGCACGAAGACTCCACCAGAATGTCGGACTCGCTTCGGCGGACACGAACTTCGGTGAAGGTCCTCGGGCAACGCATCAGGCTCCAGCGCCAGAAGATCGGCGATGAAGCAAACGTTTCAGTGGTGGCTGTAGCTCAGTTGGTTAGAGTACCGGATTGTGATTCCGGTGGTCGGGGGTTCGAATCCCCTCAGCCACCCCACTGTTTCAACCGCATCGGCAACGCCGACACGGTATTGCAATAAACAGAATGCACGCTACAATGTGCGTATGAGTTTCACGGGCTGTTAGCTCAGTTGGTAGAGCAGTTGACTCTTAATCAATAGGTCCAAGGTTCGAATCCTTGACAGCCCACCAAGACGGAAGCCACCTGGTATGCCAGGTGGCTTTTTTCTTCAGCTAGTGCGGTACCCGGAGCAGCGCCGACGTCGACGATAGTTGAACGAAGTGCTTGCATCCCCCAGGCGGATGGGGTCATAATTCGCGCCCCGATTTCGGGCTGTTAGCTCAGTTGGTAGAGCAGTTGACTCTTAATCAATAGGTCCAAGGTTCGAATCCTTGACAGCCCACCAGACGAAAGCCACTTGGTCCGCCAAGTGGCTTTTTTCTTGCCTGCGATCGGGCGGTTCGCGTGATCGGGACGCATCCACGCATGGCGTGGATCTACCGATCAATCGGCGCGTCATATCTACGCATGGCGCGGATCTACTGAAGCGATGCTTAAAACTGTGTTACATGCGTCATCAGTGTTTTCAGTGCTGTGCGCTGCATCTCACCGGCGGCGCTTCGCATCACTCCCAATGGATGTTCCGCGCGAGAAGCGCATGCATGTGGAGTGAGACTTGATGATTGCAACGAACAGGAATGCAGGGCTGATCGTGTCCGGCGTGCTGCTGCTCGCATTGGTGGGGTGTAAGCCTGCTGAGCCGCCTGCAGCCAGCGACGACCACGCGCAGACCGTACCGCGTGATGCCGATACGGCCAGCGTGGCGGCGCAGCCGGCCATGCCCTCGGAGAACGTTGGAACGACCGAGGCGGTTGAAATCACCCGCGCGGACGATGGATCCTCGATGCAGCTGCGCAAGGTCGATGCATCCGATCCGCCATCGGCGGCCGAGCCCGCGCAGCCGGCCGAACCCGCGCACTGAGCCTGTCGGGCCCGGTGTGGTTCAGACCATCCGGGCCCTTGCGAACGACGTGCGAAGGTTGCGCAGGCTTCGTCCGCTTTCGTAGACAAGCAGTGGCAGCCCCCAGCTCAACACCAGCAGGCTGGGTACCATCACCAGCGGCGATGCCAGCTGCATCAGTGCCGGTACCAGCAGGAACAGGCGAAACACTGCAGGAGAGAGCGTCACCAGATAGCTGCGCAGCATCCAGCGCCGATGTGCGTCGACCTCGCCGTGGCGGATCGTGCGGTAGCCGCGCAATGAAGTGATCAGCCAGGCAAGACCGGTGGCGGCAAAACGTGCAGCCACAACCAGCTGCGCCGGTCCCAGAACATGCCGTAGGCCTCCGGCGTCACCTGCACATAGCGTTGCGCGGTAACCCACAGAAAGTGGCCGGCCACGGCCAGGCCCAACAGCCAGAAGGCGGCCTTCCACCCGGCGCTCGAGGTGCGCGGGGAGGGCGGGGCGGTGCTGATGTGCTCCATCGGGACGTCCCGCCGGGGCAATCCCGTGAGCCTGCGCGATATGCGAGGGAATTCGCATTCAGCTTTGTCATGCCTTTCGCTTTCCAGTCCCGCCTGCGACAATGAACCCCTGTGCCGGCCACGCGAAAGTGGCGGAATTGGTAGACGCCCTGGATTTAGGTTCCAGTGTCGCAAGGCGTGGGGGTTCGAGTCCCCCCTTTCGCACCAGTGCCGGCCTGTCTCCGCCCTGATCGGGCCGCCGACGGACCCTTGACCGCCACGCGCTGGCAGTGCAGGCCGAATTGGGCGAAACTAAAGGGCTGCGGCAAGCAGGCGCGTCCCAGACGTCGTGTCCTTACAACCGTTTCATCCCAATCATCGAGCCGGGGGCGTGGGCCACCGGTGGCAGGAGTCAACATGCAAGCTTCGATCGAAACCATCGGCAACCTGGAACGCCGCCTGAGCTTCTCGCTGCCGGAAGACCGTCTGCAGAGCCACATCAACGGGCGCCTGGGCGAAATCGCCCGTACCACCCGCATCAAGGGCTTCCGCCCGGGCAAGGTGCCGGCCAAGGTGATCGAGCAGCGCTTCGGCGCGCAGGTCCGTGGCGAGGCGCTGGACGGCCTGCTGCGCGAAACCTTCGATGCCGCCGTGCGTGAGCACGACCTGCGCATCGTCGGCAGCCCGCGCATCGACAAGGGCGAAGAGGGTGAATTCTCCTTCGTCGCCACCGTGGAAGTGGTGCCGGACTTCGGCGACATCGACGTCAGCAAGCTGACCGTGGTGCGTCACACCGCTGAGATCACCGACGCCGACATCGACCAGATGATCGAGAACCTGCAGAACCAGCGTCGTACCTGGGCCCCGGTCACCCGTGGCGCGCAGGACGGCGACCTGGTCGCGCTGGAAACCTGGTCGCAGGCCGGCGAAGAGCGCCTGCCGGCCGAAGGCACTGAGAAGGGTTCGATCGTGCTCGGCCAGGGCATGATGTTCGAAACCATCGAAAAGGGCCTGGTCGGCCTGGCCAAGGGCGAAGAGAAGACCCTGGACGTCGAGTTCCCGGCTGACTGGCGCGTGCCGGTGCTGGCCGGCAAGACCGTGCAGGTCACCGTCAAGGTCGTCGAGGTGTCCGAGCCGGTCGTGCCGGCCGTCGATGAGGCCTTCATCAAGAGCTTCGGCGTGAAGGGGGGTGACGTCGAGCAGTTCCGCAGCGACATCCGCGCCAACCTGGAGCGCGAGCTGAAGGGCGCCCTGATGAACCGCCTGCGCCGCGAAGTGGGCGAGCAGCTGATCGCCGCCTATTCGTCGGTGGAAATGCCGCCGCGCCTGGTCGAGAACGAAGCCCGCGCCATGCTGGCCCAGCAGGTCGAGCAGGCCCGCCGCAACGGCCAGAACGTCGGTGACGTCCCGGCCGATGCCCACGAAGGCTTCAAGGACGCGGCCGCCAAGCGTGTGCTGGTCGGCCTGGTGGTGGGCGAAGTGGCCCGCACCAACGACCTGCGCCTGGAACCCAAGCGCCTGAATGAAACGATGCGTCTGATCGCTTCGACCTACGAAGAGCCGGAACAGGTCATTGAGATGTACCGCAACGACCCCCAGCTGATGTCTGGTCTGCAGAACCGTGTGATGGAAGAGCAGGTGATCGACTGGATCGCCGAGCGCGCCCAGCACACCGAAGAAAAGCTGTCGTTCCAGGACGCGATCCGCCAGTAATACGAGGCGGATCTCCCCATACCCCGCGCCTGCACCGGCGCGGGGGTGTTTCCCCCCAAGACAGGTACCTCACGAAATGGACAACCGGACCAAAGCCCTGAACATGGTTCCCATGGTGGTCGAGCAGACCAGCCGCGGCGAGCGTGCCTACGACATCTATTCGCGCCTGTTGAAGGAGCGCCTGATCTTCCTCGTGGGCCCGATCGACGATCACATGGCCAACGTGGTGGTGGCGCAGCTGCTGTTCCTGGAAGCGGAAAACCCGGAAAAGGACATCAGCATTTACATCAACTCGCCGGGTGGCGTGGTCACCGCCGGCATGGCGATCTACGACACCATGCAGTACATCAAGCCGGACGTGAGCACCATCTGCGTCGGCCAGGCCGCCTCGATGGGCGCCCTGCTGCTGGCCTCGGGTGCTGCCGGCAAGCGTTATGCGCTGCCGAACTCGCGCGTGATGATCCACCAGCCGCTGGGCGGCTTCCAGGGCCAAGCCACGGACATCGACATCCATGCCCGTGAAATCCTGACCCTGCGTTCGCGCCTGAACGAAGTGCTGGCCAAGCACACCGGCCAGTCGCTGGAGACGATCGCCCGCGACACCGAGCGCGACAACTTCAAGAGCGCGGTCGACTCGGTGGCCTATGGCCTGGTCGACCAAGTGCTGGAGCGTCGTCCGGAAGAGTCGATCCAGGCCGGTTGATCGGCCACACGGGGCCAGGGAGGCCCCGTTCCTGCAGGGTCGGACCGGGACTGGTGTCCCTCCGGCCCTGTGCTATTCTCGAATCGAACCCCCGTTCAGCGGGTGGGGTAACTGGGTAAGCGAAGCATGAGCGAAGACCGCCAAGGTCGTTCCACGGACACCGGCAAGATCCTCTACTGCTCTTTCTGCGGAAAGAGCCAGCATGAAGTGCGCAAGCTTATTGCGGGTCCGAGCGTGTTCATCTGCGATGAATGCGTGGAGCTGTGCAACGACATCATCCGTGAAGAACTCGAGGAAAAGGCGCAGTCGGCGCGCAGTTCGCTGCCCAAGCCGCGCGAGATCCTCGAGGTGCTCGACCAGTACGTGATTGGCCAGAACCGGGCCAAGCGCACCCTGGCCGTGGCCGTCTACAACCACTACAAGCGGATCGAGAGCCGGCAGAAGAACGATGAGGTCGAGCTGGCCAAGTCGAACATCCTGCTGGTCGGCCCGACCGGCTCGGGCAAGACGCTGCTGGCCGAAACCCTGGCCCGCCTGCTCAACGTGCCGTTCACCATGGCCGACGCCACCACGCTGACCGAAGCCGGTTACGTGGGCGAGGACGTGGAGAACATCATCCAGAAGCTGCTGCAGAAGTGCGACTACGACGTCGAGAAGGCACAGCAGGGCATCGTCTACATCGATGAAATCGACAAGATCTCGCGCAAGAGCGAGAACCCGTCGATCACCCGCGATGTGTCCGGCGAAGGCGTCCAGCAGGCCCTGCTGAAGCTGATCGAAGGCACCGTGGCCAGCGTTCCGCCGCAGGGCGGCCGCAAGCACCCGCAGCAGGAATTCCTGCAGGTGGACACCAAGAACATCCTGTTCATCTGTGGCGGCGCGTTTGCCGGCCTGGACAAGGTGATCCAGCAGCGTTCCAACGACGCCGGCGGCATCGGCTTCGGCGCCAAGGTGAAGAGTGCCGAGCGCAAGGTGGAAGTGGGCAAGGTGCTGGCTGAAGTCGAGCCGGAAGACCTGATCAAGTTCGGGCTGATCCCCGAATTCGTCGGCCGCCTGCCGGTGGTGGCGACCCTGGAGGAGCTGGACGAGCCGGCCCTGATCAAGATCCTGACCGAGCCGAAGAACGCCATCACCAAGCAGTTCAAGAAGCTGTTCGAGATGGAGAACGTCGAGCTCGAGTTCCGTCCGGACGCGCTGTCGGCCATTGCCAGGAAGGCGCTCAAGCGCAAGACCGGCGCCCGTGGCCTGCGTACCATCGTCGAATCGGTCCTGCTGGACACCATGTACGACCTTCCCTCGCAGGAAAACGTCAGCAAGGTGGTCGTGGATGAATCGGTGATCGAGCACAAGTCCGAGCCGTACCTGATCTACCAGACCCCGGCGGCCCCTGAACAGAAGGCCGCAGGCGCCGAGTGATCCTTTCAACTTTTTGATTTGAAAGGATTTTCAACGAACGCCTTGCATCTGAAAGCCGATGGCCCCATAACGGGGCCATCGGCTTTTTTTGTCTCCGGAAGATGCCCTCCCGGAGACGGTTTTCCCCTTCCCTGGAGCCCCCATGGCCCGTTCCCCAAGTGAGACCCTCGACCTGCCGGTCCTGCCGCTGCGCGACGTAGTGGTGTTCCCGCACATGGTCATCCCGCTGTTTGTCGGCCGTGACAAGTCCATGCACGCGCTCGAACAGGCAATGGAGGCAGACAAGCGCATCCTGCTGCTGGCGCAGAAGTCGGCCGAGACCGACGACCCGCAGGCGGCCGACCTCTACCAGGTCGGTACGCTGGCGCAGGTGCTGCAGCTGCTGAAGCTGCCCGACGGCACCATCAAGGTGCTGGTCGAAGGGCTGTCGCGCGTGCAGATCACCCACGTCGACGAGCGTGATGGCTCGCTGCACGGCCAGGCCGTGGAGATCGACGCGGCCGACCCGCGCGAGCCGCGCGAGATCGAAGCCATCGCCCGCTCGCTGATGTCGCTGTTCGAGCAGTACGTCAAGACCAACCGCAAGCTGCCGCCGGAGCTGCTGCAGACCCTGGCCGGCATCGACGAGCCGGCACGCCTGGCCGACACCATCGCCGCGCACATCAGCGTGCGCTTGGCCGACAAGCAGCGCCTGCTGGAAACGCTGGCCGTGGGCGAGCGCCTGGAGATGCTGGTCGGCCTGGTCGACGGCGAGATCGACGTGCAGCAGATGGAAAAGCGCATCCGCGGCCGCGTGAAGTCGCAGATGGAAAAGAGCCAGCGCGAGTACTACCTCAACGAACAGATGAAGGCCATCCAGAAAGAACTGGGTGACCTCGACGACGCGCCGGGCGAGCTGGAAGAGCTGGCCCGCAAGATCGCCGAAGCCGGCATGCCCAAGCCGGTGGAAGCCAAGGCGCGCAACGAGCTGAACAAGCTCAAGCAGATGTCGCCGATGTCGGCCGAAGCGGCGGTCGTGCGCAACTACCTGGAGTGGCTGCTGGGCGTGCCATGGAAGAAGCGCACCAAGGTGCGCAAGGATCTGAAGGTCGCGCAGGACACCCTGGACGCCGACCACTACGGCCTGGACAAGGTCAAGGACCGCATCCTGGAATACCTGGCGGTGCAGTCGCGCGTGAAGCAGATGAAGGGCCCGATCCTGTGCCTGGTCGGTCCGCCGGGCGTGGGCAAGACCTCGCTGGGTCAGTCCATCGCCAAGGCCACCAACCGCAAGTTCGTGCGCATGTCGCTGGGCGGCGTGCGCGACGAGGCCGAGATCCGTGGCCACCGCCGCACCTACGTCGGTTCGATGCCGGGCCGCATCGTGCAGAACCTCAACAAGGTCGGCAGCAAGAACGCGCTGTTCGTGCTCGATGAGATCGACAAGATGTCGATGGACTTCCGTGGCGATCCGTCCTCGGCGCTGCTGGAAGTGCTCGATCCGGAGCAGAACAACGCGTTCAACGACCACTACCTGGAAGTGGATCTGGACCTGTCCGAAGTGATGTTCGTGGCGACCTCCAACTCGCTCAACATCCCGGGCCCGCTGCTGGACCGCATGGAAGTGATCCGCATCCCCGGCTACACCGAGGATGAGAAGCTCAACATCGCTACCCGTTACCTGTCGCCGAAGCAGATCAAGGCCAATGGCCTGAAGCCGGAAGAACTGGAAATCGGCAGCGACGCCATCCAGGACATCGTGCGCTACTACACGCGCGAATCCGGCGTGCGCAACCTGGAGCGCGAGATCGCCAAGATCTGCCGCAAGGTGGTAAAGGAAATCGCACTGGCCGGCCCGCAGCCGGTCAAGGCGAAGAAGGGCGCGAAGAAGTCCAAGGCCCTGGTCAGCGTCACCAGCAAGAACCTGGACAAATACCTGGGCGTGCGTCGCTTCGACTTCGGCCGCGCCGAGGAAGCCAACGAGATTGGCCTTGTCACCGGCCTGGCCTGGACCGAAGTGGGTGGCGATCTGCTGCAGATCGAATCGACCCTGGTGCCGGGCAAGGGCCAGCTGATCCTGACCGGCCAGCTCGGTAACGTGATGAAGGAATCGGCGTCGGCGGCGTTGTCGGTGGTGCGATCGCGTGCTGTCGGTTTCGGCATCGATGCGGAATTCCTGCAGAAGCACGACGTGCACGTGCACGTGCCCGATGGCGCCACGCCGAAGGACGGCCCCAGTGCCGGCGCGGCGATGGTCACCTCGCTGGTGTCGATGCTGAGCAAGGTGCCGGTGCGTGCCGACGTGGCGATGACCGGTGAGATCACCCTGCGCGGTCGCGTCACCGCCATCGGTGGCCTGAAGGAAAAGCTGCTGGCGGCACTGCGTGGCGGTATCCGTACGGTCATCATCCCCGAGGAGAACCGCAAGGACCTGGCCGACATCCCGGCCAATGTCACCCGTGATCTGCAGATCGTGCCGGTGAAGTACATCGAGGAAGTGCTGGACCTGGCGCTGGAGCGTCCGCTGGCACCGAAGAAGGCGCGCAAGAGTGCGCAGCGCGTCACGGTGCGCAGCAAGGCCAAACCGAGTGGAAACGCGCGCGTCAAGCATTGACGCGCGCTGTCGAAATGCCTGAAACCCGCGTCGTTGCTGGCTTTCCACCTTGCGTGGGGGTAGGGGCGCTGGTATAAAAGCAGCACCCGCGAATGAGTGATCGCAGTCTGGCGATCACTGAATTCGGCGAACAGTTTCCACATGGCGGCCGTGCGCGCATCGCGTGCGGTTGCTCCCCTGTCGAATAAGCGGAACCCACCGCCAAAGGAGTTGTACAGAATGAACAAGACCGAATTGATCGATGCCGTTGCTGAAGCCGCCGACCTGACCAAGGCCGAGTCCAGCCGCGCTGTCGATGCCGTCGTTGCTGCCGTCACCAAGGCGCTGAAGGACGGCGATGCGGTCACCCTGGTTGGCTTCGGTACCTTCCAGGTCCGCGACCGTGCTGCCCGCACCGGCCGCAACCCGAAGACCGGCGACACCATCAAGATCGCTGCTTCGAAGAATCCGTCGTTCAAGGCTGGTAAGGCCCTGAAGGATGCTGTAAACTAAGCGGCTCGCTGGGGTGCTTAGCTCAGCGGTAGAGCGTCTCCTTTACACGGAGAGGGTCGGGGGTTCGAAACCCTCAGCACCCACCACAGCACCGCAGTAAAAGTTCAAGTGTGGAGCGGTAGTTCAGCTGGTTAGAATGCTGGCCTGTCACGCCGGAGGTCGCGGGTTCGAGTCCCGTCCGCTCCGCCACTTTGACGCTAGGCCCCCGGGCGACTGGGGGCTTTGTTTTCTTCAAGGGTTCGCCCTGCGGGAAAACAGCAACACAACTGGAGCGGTAGTTCAGCTGGTTAGAATGCTGGCCTGTCACGCCGGAGGTCGCGGGTTCGAGTCCCGTCCGCTCCGCCAGTTTCAAAGGCTTCCGGGCAACCGGGCGCCTTGTTTCAACCGGCCTCGGCCGGGGGAGACAGAAGAGTTTGCAGCAAACGTGGAGCGGTAGTTCAGCTGGTTAGAATGCTGGCCTGTCACGCCGGAGGTCGCGGGTTCGAGTCCCGTCCGCTCCGCCAAGTTGCAAGCAGGGGTATCTGGAAGTGCTGTGGAGCGGTAGTTCAGCTGGTTAGAATGCTGGCCTGTCACGCCGGAGGTCGCGGGTTCGAGTCCCGTCCGCTCCGCCATCCCAGATCCCAACAAGTTCTGCCCATGTGGAGCGGTAGTTCAGCTGGTTAGAATGCTGGCCTGTCACGCCGGAGGTCGCGGGTTCGAGTCCCGTCCGCTCCGCCAGCAGAGTTCGAAGTGTCAATGAAGATGCCCGTCGGTCCTGGACCTGCGGGCATTTTGCCTTTTCGGGGTCTGTGCATGTCCCTGGCCGCCGGGCGTGGCCCGGCGCTGCTGCTTCAGCGAAGCGACGCGGTCGAGCACCGACTCCACCGCCATATGCCGCTGCACCGACGCCTGCAGCGCAGCCAGCCCCGGGAACGCATCGGGCTGCAGCCCACGCGCGAACAGCGCAGGCAGCTGCTCCAGATCGCGCAGCCACAACCCTGCGCCTGCCTCCTGCAATCGCGCGGCGTGGTCGAACTGGTCGTAATCCAGCGGATGGACCAGCGATGGCACGCCGGCGCGCAGTGCGTGGTACATCACGCCGGCGCCACCGTGGTGCAGCACGCGGTCATAGCGGTGCAGGTGCCGCGCGTAATCGACGAACGGCAGCCGGTGCAGGTTCGGCAGCGGCTGCAATGCATCGCTTGTTTCATGCTGGTGGCCGTCGCTGACGTGGATCTGCCATTGCGGGTGCAGCGCCGCCAGCGTCGCTGCCGCCTCGGCCAGGCGCGGCTTGATCCAGTCCTGGTGGGTGCCGGCGGTGACCAGCAGATGCCGCGCGCCATCCACGAACGGCGGCGCCGCGTGCGTGCTGGGCGGGGTGTGCAGCATCGGCCCGATGAACTGCAGCGCGCGTGGCCAGGTGCGCGGAAACTCCAGCTCCGGCACGCCCAGGGCGAGGATGCATTCATCTGAATACACCCGTTCGCTGCCATCGGCGCGATAGATCGACGGCACGCCCAGCCGCTGCATCGCCGAGCGCTGCCAGGCGTGCACCCCGCGCTTGAACAGCCGGGTCAGCTGCCGGCCGCCGGCGTGCTGCAGTGCCTGCCAGCGCGTGCGCGCCGGGCCCTGACCGCCCAGATACGGCGGCGGGCCGTCGGCGCAGTCCAGCACGCAGGGCGAGGGCAGGCTGGTCCACCAGCGGATACCGAGCTCGGCCGCCAGCAGGCCCGCAGGCGGCAGGGTGAAATCGACGATGGCCAGATCCGGGCGGGCGTGTTGCCAGCGCTGCTGCAGCGCCGTCCGCATCTGCTCCATCAGCCGCAGGGCCTGGGTCAGCTGCGCGTGCAGTCGCAGCGGGTTGGCCTTGACCGGCTTGGGCGGGTTGGCGATCTGCCACAGCGCTGCTTCCTGGTCTGCCGACAGCAGCACGCCACCGTTGAGCCCGCTGGCCGAGATCGCTGCCTGTGCGCCGGGCGTGCTCAGCACGGTTACGTCGTGCTGTGGCTGCAGCTGGCGGGCGATGGCGAGGATCGGGTGCAGGTGGCCGCTGTAGGGCGGGGCGAGCAGTTCGATCTTCATGCGTGCTCCTGCTGCAGGCGCGCGGCCAGTGCACGGGCGATGGCCAGCACGTCCGGCTGCTGCAGATAGTTCATGTGGCCGCTGTCCACCCACTGCCGTGCACCGCGCCAGCCGAGCCGCGAGATCCAGTCCTGGCGGCCCACCAGTACCTGCAGGTGCGCCACCTTGGGTGCGCGGCGTGCGACCGGCCCGTAGGCCAGCACGCTGCAGCGCTGCGCCAGGGCGGGCGGCAGGGTGAGGTTGGCCAGCAGCTCCAGCCCGCAGCTGCCAACCAGCAGCAGGGTGTGCGGTGCGGCGTGCAGCAGCTGGGCCAGTGCCGGTGCGTGCGCTGCGGCGAAACCGGGCCGGCGCGAGCGCAGGTAGTGGCGGCTGTTGTGCCAGCTGGCCGCCAGCAGCGCGGCTGGCTGGTGATCGGGCGTGGCGGCGTCGTAAGGGAAATTGCAGGGATGCAGCACCCGGCCGGGTGCCAGCAGGGCATCACCGAATGCGCGCTGGAGCGGGCTCAGCGCACAGCGCGCCGGATCGCTCTGGCCGGTGAGGAAGGCCAGCTGCAGTTGCGGTGCGGCCGTGGGCATCGGCTCAGCCGCCCTGGAAATCATCATTGGCGTGCACCTGGTACAGCCGCGTGCGCCAGCGGATGCGCCGCACGCAGACCGCATGCAGCAGGTGCAGCGGCTGCAGCAGTTCGGCCAGCAGTGAGGCCAGCGGACGATGTCGGGCGTGGCCGCCGGCTTGGCGTTGCAGGTGCAGCAGCAGGGATGTGCGCAGCACCAGCACCAGCGTGGCAACGAGCGCCGGCAGCCCGATCGGTGGTAGTACGGCCAGCACCAGCAACGCCCACAGCAGCAGCGGTGGCAATCCATGCAGCACGCCGATCAACAGGCGCAGGCGCGGTGATTCATCGCGCAGCAGCAGCACGGCAAACAGCATCCAGCGGTGCATCTGCTGGCGGTAGCGCTGCAGCGTTGGCACGTGGGTCTGCACGTCCACCGGCGCGGTGGACTGGAACAGGCGCGCCCCCTGCCGGCGCAGCGCACGGGCCAGGGCGAGGTCGTCGGCCAGCATCCGCAGCAGCGGGGTGAACCCGCCCAGCTCACGCAGGCGTTCGCTGCGCAGCGCGTAGCACATGCCGTTGATCGACAGCGGCGGCAGCCACGGCAGCAGGCCGAGGTAGGTCAGCACCGCATTGTTGTTGACGAACTGCGCCATCAGACGTGCGCCGCGTGCGCCGTCGTCGCGGTAGCAGGGCAGGGCGGTGACCAGGTCGGCGTCGGCCGCGCCCAGTTCATCGACCAGCTGCGCCAGCGCTGCGGCCGACAGGCGTGCATCGTCGTCCAGCACCAGCAGCACCGGTTCGCGCACCTGCGGCAGCACCGCGTCCAGCTTAAAGGTCTTCGGGTTGGTCCCTTCCGGCGCGGCCGGGTAGACCAGGCGCGTGATCTGGTGGCCGCGGTGTGCCGCGTACAGCGCATCCGCAGTGGCGCGTCCGATGGCGTCGGCCTCGTCCAGCAGCCAGTGGAAATGCGCGCCGGGTAGCGCCTGCAGGTTGTGCTGCAGCACCTGCGCCAGCAGCGGGTCGCCGCCGAGGATGGGCTGCAGGATGGCCACGCCGCGGCCGTCATGGCCGGCGGGCGCCTGCGGCCGGGGCGGACGCTGGCCGAGGATGCGCAGGGCGCCGGCAGCCTTGAGGCCCATCAGCAGCAGGTACAGGGCCGCCAGCAGCAGGCTGGCCAGGGTTATCCCGTTCAGGCTCAGGCCTCCCATTGCGCACGCTGTTCGCTGATGAAGCGCTCGATACCGTCCTCCAACGAAACCCGGGGTGGCCCCAGGTCGGCCAGCATGCGCTGCGGATTGAAGGTTTTTGAATAGGCGAAGGCGGCCACGCCGAAGCGGGTGATCGGCGGCTCGCTGCGCAGGCGCAGGACGCGCCAGCCGGCTTCGATCACACTGGCCGTGCGCAGGGCCAGCCCGGTCGGCACGCGGCGGCGTGGGGCTGGCAGCTGCAGGGCGGCCAGCAAACGCTGCAGCAGGGCGTGCAGGTCCACCGGGGTGGCATTGGTCAGGTTGTAGGCCGGGCCGAGCTGCGGGGCTTGGGCGGCGCGCAGCAGGTACTCCACCAACGTGTCGATGTGGATCAGGTCGATCTTCGGCGGGCCACCGGGGCTGACCAGCAGCGGCACGCCACCGCGGCGCGCGGCCGCCAGCAGGCGCGGCAGCAGCACGGTGTCACCGGGGCCGAACACGGCTCGCGGTCGCAGGATGCAGGACGGGCCGTCGTAGCGGGCCAGCAGGCGCTCCGCCTCGGCCTTGCTGCGCGCATATTCATTCAGGAAGCCCGGGCCGATCGGGCTGTCCTCGTCCAGGTCATGCTGGTGCGCCTCGCGGTAGAACACCGCGGTGCTGGACACCAGCAGCAGGCGCGGATGGCCATTGCGTCGGCAGAACTCGATCACCTGCGCGGTGCTGTCCACGTTCTGCTGGCGGAACTGCGCCGGGCTGCCCCACGGGGCGACGCGGGCGGCGGCATGCACCACCACGTCGGGCCGGAACGGCAGCTCGAGAGGCTGCGACAGGTCGCGCGCGGCGTAGCTGGGCAGGGGCAGCGGGCGGCGGGCGACACCGAAGGCCTGCACGCCGGGCACGTCGGCAAGGCGGCGCAGCAGGGCGCCCCCCACGAAGCCGGAGGCGCCGGTGACCAGGATGCGCATGGATGGGGTCCTCCTTGTGCCTGTAACGCGCCGCAGCCGGGGCATGCCGCCCATCTGACCGGCCAGTATGCGCCTGCTGCCGCGTCTGCGCCCAGCGCTGGCATGGGCGTGGCGGCTGCGCATGCGGCGCAGATCCTTGTCCCGCCTGCCTCCGCGCCGTTTTTGGTGCGGGCCGCGAAGCGGGTTACACTGCCGGGCTCGCCAATCAGGCCATGTGATTCCTCACCATGCTGCAGAAACTCCGCGACAAGACCTCAGGCTGGATCGTCACCGTGATCCTGGGGCTGCTGATGATTCCGTTCCTGTTCGTGATCGACAACAGCTACCTCGGTGGTGTCGGCGCACAGAACGTAGCCAAGGTTTCGGCACCGCCGACCTGGTGGCGCTCGGCGCCGTCGTGGTGGCCGGTGCGCATGCTGTGGCAGCACCATGAGATCAGCGCGCAGGATTTCCGCACCCGCTTCGAGCAGGAGCGCATGCGTGAGCGCCAGCAGCAGGGCGAGAACTTCGACCCGCGCGCGTTCGAGAGCACCGAGAACAAGCTGGCCGTGCTGGACCAGCTGATCGACGAGCAGGTCGTGCGCCTGGTGGGCGAACAGGCCGGCGTGGTCGTCGGTGACGGCGCCGTGCGCGACTACATCATGACCATCCCGGCCTTCCTGGGCAGCGATGGCAAGTTCAACGAGAACAACTACCGGCTGGCACTGGGCGGTGGCAATCCGCCGCGTACCCCGTCGCAGTTCCAGGAAGAAGTGCGTGCCAGCCTGCAGCAGTCGGTGATCCCGGCCGGCCTGCAGAACTCGGGCTTCGTCACCCAGGCCGAGACCGAGCGCCTGCTGAAGCTGCTGGGCGAGACCCGTGACGTCGAGCTGGTCGCGCTGCCGGAAGTGCCGGCCGATACTGCGCCGGTCACCGACGCGCAGATCAAGCAGTGGTACGACAGCCACGGCAAGGATTTCCGCCAGGCCGAATCGGTCTCGCTGGAATACGTCGAGCTCAACGGTGCCAACCTGCCGGCGCCGGTGCCGGCCGACGAGGCCGCCCTGCGCAAGCGCTATGAAGAAGAGAAGGCAAAGTTCGCGACCCCGGAACAGCGCCAGGCCTCGCACATCCTGATCACCGGCGACGGTGCCGAAGCCAAGGCCGCCAAGCTGGCCACCGAAGCCAAGGCCGCCGGTGCCAACTTCGCCGCACTGGCCAAGGCCAACTCGGAAGACCCGGGGTCCAAGGACCAGGGTGGTGACCTGGGCTGGGTCGAGCGTGGCGCGATGGTGAAGCCGTTCGAGGACGCGCTGTTTGCTGCCAAGGCGGGTGACGTGATCGGTCCGGTCAAGACCGACTTCGGTTACCACATCATCAAGGTCGCGGCCGTGCGCGGTGGCGAAGGCAAGTCGTTCGAGCAAGTGCGTGACGTGCTGGCCGCCGAGCAGCTGAAGGCCGATGGCGAGCGTAGCTTCAACGACCTGGCCGGCCGCCTGGTCGATGCCATCAACAAGAGCCCGAGCGACCTCGTTGCTGCAGCCAAGTCGGTCGACCTGCCGGTGCAGACCCTGGGCCCGATCACCCGTGCCACCGCCAGCGGCATCGCCGCCGATCCGGCCGTGCTGCGCTCGGCGTTCTCCGACGTGATGGTGCAGGACGGTACCGCCAGCGATCCGATCGCCCTGGGCGGCAGCACCAACCACAGTGTCGTGATCCGCGTGGCCGCGCATACCCCGGAACAGGCACTGCCGCTGGACAAGGCCCGTGAGCAGGTCATCGCCGCGATCCGTGCCGACCGCCAGCGCCAGGCCAGCGACAAGGCGGCTGACGCCGTGCTGGCCAAGCTGAAGGGCGGTGCCAGCCTGCAGTCGCTGGTGGCCAGCGACAAGCTGCAGGTCAGCCCGATGCCGGGCCTGCCGCGCAGCCAGCCGGTGCCGACCCCGGAAATCAACCGCGCCATCTTCAGTGCGCCGGTGCCGGCCGAAGGCAAGCCGAGCTACGGCAAGGTCGACGTCAACGGCCACGCGCTGGTGTTCGTGGTGAACAAGGTCACCCCGGGCAACATCAAGGAAGTGACGCCGGAACAGCAGAAGCAGCTGAAGGACCAGCTGAGCCAGATCGACGGCATGGCGGCAGCCAAGGCCTACATCGACGCGATGCGCAAGAAGTTCGTGGTGCAGACCACCGAAGCGAACCTGTAAGCCGCCAGGCGAGCAGGACGAAGAGGGCCCGGCAATGCCGGGCCTTTTTTGTTGGTGCGGGGGGGAATGGCCTGGGGCCTGGTAGGGGTCGAGCTTGCTCGACCGCTTTTGTAGAGTCGAGCCATGCTCGACTGGACGTGCAGAAGCAGTCGAGCATGGCTCGACTCTACAGAGAGAAGAGCAGTCGAGCATGGCTCGACTCTACAAAGGGCGGAAGAGCAGAAGAGCGGTCGAGCAAGCTCGACCTTTACAAAGAGCCGGTTGCGGCTGTCAGTCTTCGATGCGCAGGACGGCGCCGGGCTTCAGCACGCTGCTGCCGCTCACGCCGTTCAACGAGAGCAGGGCCTTCACCGGCATGCCGTAGCGGCG
>NZ_QETL01000050.1:0-26546 GCF_003105135.1 Stenotrophomonas sp. SPM
GCCCGGCGGATTTCTGGCAGCCGCTGCGCTCGCCGGGCATGGCCCGGCGCTACCGGGTTACCGCATCCGGATCCGCCACCGGTGACGGCGGGCACGCCGGAATTTCCGACGGCGTGGCCACGTGTTCTGCCGGCGGCGGGGTGATCATCTTCGCCTTGCGCCAGCCACCCCAGCGGTAATACGCCAGCGACAGCAGCATCGACACCAGCGAGCCGGCAGGGAAACTCCACCAGATCGCATCCGCGCCCCAATACGGCTGCAGGAACTCGGCGAACGGCACGCGCACGCCCCACAGCGAGGCGGCCAGGATCAGCAGTGGCGGAATGACCGCGCCGGTGGAGCGCACCACGCCGGAAATGACGAAGCTGACGCCGAAGAACAGGAACGAGCCGATGACGATGTGGTTGAGATGGCGGGCGATCTGCAGCGATTCGCTGCCCTGCGGCAGGAACAGCGCCAGCGAATACTGATCCAGCAGCACCAGCGGCAGGATCAGCGCGCCGGTCAGCAGGAAGTTGAACAGAATGCCCTGGCGCGCGGTGCCGCGGACGCGGTCCCAGCGCTGCGCACCCACGTTCTGCGCGGCCATCGACGAACACGCCGCACCGATCGCCATCGCCGGCATCTGCACGTAGTTCCACAGCTGCAGCGACGCGCCATAGGCGGCGCCGGTGGCCGTGCCGTACTGGTTGACCATGGTCATCAGCAGGATGACCGACAGCGAGATCAGCACCATCTGCAGGCCCATCGGCACGCCCTTGACCACCAGCGCACGCAGGATGGTCAGGTCGAGCTTGAACAGGTGCATGTCGGCACGGCCCAGCCACAGTGTGTGCCGCTTGTGCCGCATGTACAGCAGCAGGCCGGTCAGCGACAGCGTCTGCGACATCAGCGTCGCCCACGCCGAGCCGGCGATGCCCAGTGCCGGGAACGGGCCGAGGCCGAAGATCAGCACCGGGTTCAGTGCGATGTCCAGCAGCACCGACACCAGCAGGAAGCGGAACGGCGTGCGCGAATCACCGGCACCGCGCAGGGCGGCGCTGAGGAAGGCAAACGCGTACAGCGTGGGCATCGCCAGGAAGATGATGCGCAGGTAAGCCTCGGCCAGCGGCAGCGAGGCCCCCGGCGTGCCCATCGCCGCCAGCAGCGGGTGGGCCAGGAACCAGCCGGCGACGGCGATGATCACCGACAGGCCGATGAAGAAGGTGGCGCTGGTGCCGACCACGCGCCGCGCCTGGGCGATATCACGCGCGCCGATGGCCTGGCCGATCAGGATGGTCGAGGCCATGCCGAAGCCGAACACCGAGCCGATCAGGAAGAACATGATGTTGTTGGCGTTGGCCGTGGCGGTCAGTGCCGCCTCGCCGAGGTAGCGCCCCACCCACACCGCATTCACCGAACCGTTCAGCGACTGGGCGATGTTGCCCGCCAGGATCGGCAGCGCGAACAGCAGCAGGTTGCGGCCGATGGGGCCGGAGGTCAGGTCAAGCGGCGCTTTGGCCATGGGCTGGTGATCGATTCACGGGAGGCGCACACTAGCATCAAGCCGGTTTGCGGGGTGTGGCAATGCATCAACGACGACAGCTGGCGCGGCACTGCGTGGGGGCCTTGATCGTGGCCACGCTGGCCGCATGTTCGACGGGTGACCGGCTGGGCGATGCCCAGGTGCGGCCCGCCGACCGCGCTGAGTGCCTGGTCGGCAACCAGCGCCAGGACCTGGCGGGCACGCCGACGTTGATGGGGGGCAGTGGCTGCCGCACCGACCCCAGCAACCCGCGACCCCTGAACAAGCGCACGGAGTAATACCTGCCGATGTCCGAGCTTTCCCCGCTGTCGCCCAGTGTCCGCCTGGATGTCTGGTTGTGGGCGGCCCGTTTCTACAAGACCCGCAGCCTGGCCAAGCAGGCCATTGAAACCGGCAAGGTGGCCGTGGCAGGGCAGCGCCCGAAATCCTCGCGCGCGGTGCGCGTGGGCGAGCAGCTGCAGGTGGACCGCGGCGAGGAGCATTTCGAGCTGCAGGTGCTGGGCATCAGTGACCAGCGCGGTCCGGCGCCGGTGGCGCAGCAGCTGTATGCCGAAAGCGAAGCCTCCAAGGCGCGCCGTGCCGAGCAGCGTGCGCTGCGCATCGCCGCCCGCGATGGTTTCCAGCCGCCGGAGCACAAGCCGGACAAGCGCGCACGGCGATTGATCCGTGCGTTGGGTGATCTGGACGCGCTTTGACGGAGAGCGTGCGAACCAACGGTTCGCACCCACCGGAGCGGGCGGGTTACGCCCGCCACAGCGAGCGGTAGCGCCGGGCCATGCCCGGCGAACAGACCGGCACTCAGCCAGCATTCGGTTTTCACCCCGCACGTTGGATCTTCCTCTTCATGGAAGACCCTCATGTTCCTGCGCCGCAGCCTGCTGTGCCTGGCCCTCGCCACCGCCGCCCCGGCGTTCGCCGCCGACATCACCTTCTGGGACACGCCGCAGCGCGGTGGCAACAGCTTCAACGAGAATCCGCCGGACCGGGCCTACTTCCAGGCGCTGCGCGACACCGGCGCGACCTGGGTGCGGCTGACCCCGGACAAGTGGAAAGGTGCCGGCGGCAGCGACTTTCTGATCGGCGATGCCGACCACTACCAGGGGCTGGTGCCGGCCGACGTGGCAACCCTGCGGCGTGCGCTGGATGACGCGGATGCCTCGGGCCTGAAGGTGGTGCTGGTGCCGTTGTCGCTGCCCCTGCTGCGCTGGAAACAGAAGAACAATGACGTGGTCGACCAGCGCCTGTGGCAGTCGATGAACAACCACCTGCCGGCGCAGCGCTTCTGGCACGACCTGGCCACGGCGTTGAAGGGACACCCGGCGCTGGCCGCCTACAACCTGATCAACGAACCGGCGCCCGAGTACGGCACCTCGCTGGCCGAGCATGCGTCACGCGCGGCGATGCAGCAGTGGTACGCCAGCGTCGAAGACGGCCCGCGTGATCTGCGCGCGCTGTACCGGGGGCTGATCGCCAGCGTGCGTGCGGTGGATGCGGACATGCCGCTGATGCTCGATGCCGGCTGGTATGCGGCGGCCGATGCGTTCGATTATTGGCCGGCGCCGCTGGACGATACGAAGCTGCTGTACAGCGTGCACATGTATGAGCCGTACGCGGCGACCAGTGCGCCCAACCAGAAGCGCGCCACGCCACACCGGTACCCGGCCGAGGTGCCGTTCGGCCCCGGGAAACAGCGTTGGGATGCGGCGCGCGTGCGCAGTTACCTGCAGCAGCCGATGGACTGGGCGAAGACCCATGGCATCGGCGCGAACCGGATGGTGATCGGTGAGTTCGGCTGCATGCGGCGCTGGCCGGACTGCGCGGCCTATCTGCGCGATGTGCTGGCGGTGGCCGAGCAGCAGCAGGTGCACTGGGCGTTCTATGCCTTCCGTGAGGATGGCTGGGACGGGATGGACTACGAGCTGGGCGACAAGGCGCTGCCGGGGGCGTACTGGCAGGCGGTGGAGAAGGGCGAGGCGGTGCCGCCGCCACGGTCGCTGCAGGCGCCGTTGTTTGCGCCGATTCTGCAGCGGTTGAAAGACGGGGTGCTTTGAAACTTCAGCGGCTGCGGAGAGCGTGCGAACCAACGGTTCGCACCCACGATTGCGGGGTAGCGCCGGGCCATGCCCGGCGACCACCCGCATCACCTCAACCGTGCAGGTCGTAGCGGTCCAGCTCCATCACCCGCGTCCAGGCGGCGATGAAATCCTGCACGAACTTCTTCTCGCCATCGGCGCTGGCATACACCTCGGCCAGTGCACGCAACACGGCATTGGAACCGAACACGAGGTCGGCACGCGTGCCAGTCCAGCGTGCGCGGCCATCGCTACGGCCGCGGCCTTCATAGCTCTCGCGGCCCGTGGCCTTCCACTGCGTGCCCATGTCCAGCAGGTTGACGAAGAAGTCGTTGCTCAACGTGCCCGCGCGCGTGGTGAACACGCCGTGCTTGCCGCCATCAGCATTGGCACCGAGTACGCGCAGGCCACCGACCAAGGCGGTCATCTCCGGTGCGGTCAGGGTCAGCAGCTGCGCCTTGTCGATCAGCAGCGCCTCGCCCGGCACGCTGTAGGCGTCCTTGAGGTAATTGCGGAAACCATCAGCCGCCGGTTCCAGCACCGCGAACGATTCGACGTCGGTCTGTTCCTGGCTGGCATCGGTGCGGCCCGGGGTAAACGGCACGCTCACCTCATGGCCACCGGCCTTGGCCGCCTGTTCGACGCCCACGCCACCGGCCAGCACGATCAGATCGGCCAGCGACACCTGCTTGCTGCCAGCGCCATTGAACTCGGCCTGCACCTTTTCCAGCGCGGCCAGCACCTTGGCCAGCTGCTGCGGCTGGTTCACCGCCCAGTCCTTCTGCGGGGCCAGGCGGATGCGCGCGCCATTCGCCCCACCACGCTTGTCCGAGCCACGGAAGGTCGAGGCCGAGGCCCAGGCGGTGGACACCAGCTCGGCGACGCTGAGACCGGTCGCGGCGATCTTCTGCTTCAGCGCGGCGATGTCCTTGGCGTCGATCAGCGGGTGCTTGGCTTCCGGCACCGGATCCTGCCAGATGAACGCTTCGGCCGGAATCTCCGGGCCCAGGTAACGCGCACGCGGGCCCATGTCGCGGTGGGTCAGCTTGAACCAGGCGCGGGCGAAGGCATCGGCGAAGGCCTGTGGATTCTCGAGGAACTTCCGCGAGACCTTTTCATAGGCCGGGTCCATGCGCAGCGACAGGTCGGTGGTCAACATGGTCGGGCGGTGCTTCTTCGACGGGTCGTGTGCATCGGGAATGACCGCGTCGGCGTTCTTCGCCACCCACTGGTGGGCGCCGGCCGGGCTCTTTGTCAGTTCCCATTCGTTGCCGAACAGGATCTCGAAGAAGTCGTGGCTCCACTGCGCCGGGGTGCGCGTCCAGGTCACCTCCAGGCCGCTGGTGATGGTGTCGCCACCCTTGCCGCTGCCGAAGCTGCTGGCCCAGCCCAGGCCCTGGTTTTCCAGGCCGGCGGCTTCGGGTTCCTTGCCGACGTTGTCGGCCGGGCCGGCGCCGTGGGTCTTGCCGAAGCTGTGGCCACCGGCGATCAGGGCGACGGTTTCCTCGTCGTCCATCGCCATGCGGGCGAAGGTATCGCGGATGTCATGCGCGGCCAGCACCGGGTCGGGGTTGCCGTCCGGGCCTTCCGGGTTCACGTAGATCAGGCCCATCTGCACGGCGGCCAGCGGGTTCTCCAGCTTGCGCGAGTGCACGTCGCCGTCGGCATCGTCATCGGACACCAGCACGCCGTGGTCTTCCTGCACGCCCTCGGAGCCGTGCTTGTAGCGCACGTCGCCGCCCAACCAGGTGGTTTCGCGGCCCCAGTAGACGTCCTGGTCCGGCTCCCAGGTATCGGGGCGGCCGCCGGCGAAGCCGAGCGTCTTGAAGCCCATCGACTCAAGGGCGACGTTGCCGGTCAGGATCAGCAGGTCGGACCAGGAGATCGCCTGGCCGTACTTCTGCTTGATCGGCCACAGGAGGCGGCGCGCCTTGTCCAGGCTGACGTTGTCCGGCCAGCTGTTGAGCGGGGCGAAGCGCTGCTGGCCGCGACCGCCACCACCACGGCCATCGCCGATGCGGTAGGTGCCGGCACTGTGCCAGGCCATGCGGATGAACAGGCCGCCGTAGTGGCCGAAATCGGCCGGCCACCAGTCCTGCGAATCGGTCATCAGCGCCTTCAGGTCGGCCTTCAGCGCGGCGTAGTCCAGGCCCTTGAAGGCCGTGGCGTAATCGAAGCCCGCATCGAGCGGATTGGAGCGGCTGGAGTGCTGGTTGAGCAGGTCCACGCGCAGCTGGTTCGGCCACCAGTCGCGGTTGGTCGTCGCGTCACCGACGACGGCGTGGTTGAACGGGCACTTGGCTTCGCTTTTCATGGATGTCTACCTGTGGACTGGCGAAAGGTCGAATCGGGGGAGGCCTGACCACCATAGGTGGCGCCTACTGATGGGTAAATTCGATTGATTCAACCGAAGTGATAGTGGCGACCTATCAAGGGCAGGGCTTGGACCGTTGTGCGCGATCAGCGCTTGAGCAGGCCGGCGCCGAGCTTGAGCAGGTCGCTGGCGCCGAACTGGCCGTCGCCGTCCTGGTCGAGTGCGCCACCGAGCAGGCTGCCAAGGCCGCCGCCGGCGTGCTGGGTATCCTGGCCGAGGGCCGAGCTGAGTTCGCCGGCATTGCCCTGCTGGGCGAAGCGCTGAGCGAGGAACGACATGACGATGGGGGCGAGGATGGCCAGTAGCTTCCCGGTGGTGCCGCTGTCCAGGCCGGTCTTCTGGCCGAGCAGTTCGGCCGCCTGCGGCTGCTGGCCGCCGAACACATGGCCGAGGATGCCGGCGCCGTCGGTCGCGCCACTGCCGCCACCACCCATCACTGCGCCGAGGATGCCGCCCAGGTCGAAACCGCCACCGCCGCTGCCCAGGTGGTCGCGCTGCAGCGCATTGAGCAGGGACTGCGCGCCCTGCGGTTCACTGGCGTTCTGGCCCATGGCGCCCAGCAGCAGCGGCAGGGCGCTGCCCACCGCCTGGGTGGTCTGGCTGCTGTCCAGGCCGAGCTGCTGGGACACCTGCTGCAGGCCTTGCCCCTGCTGCAGCTGCTGGAAGAGGGACGCGGCGAGGGATTCGGTGTTCACGGCGGTCTCCGTTCTGTGAAGGAATTACCGCCCGAGCATAACGCCGGGTATACGACGGAAATGCGAAGGCAGCCGAGCGTGGGCTCGGCTCTACAGGGGTAGCGCCGGGCCATGCCCGGCGGCGCGGTTACAACAACGTCTTCAACCGGTACAGGGCTTCCAGCGCCTGCTTCGGGGTCAGCTCGTCCGGGTCGATCGCGGCCAGCGCTTCCTGCGCCTTGCTGGCCGGTGCGCTGAACAGGCCGAACTGCTGCGGTGCATCCAGCGCCTGCGGCGAGACCTCGGCGGCATGGCTTTCGCCACCGCGCTGTTCCAGCTCTGCCAAACGACGGCGGGCCTGGGCCACGGTCGCGCGCGGCAGGCCGGCCAGCGCGGCCACCTGCAGGCCGAAGCTGCGGTTGGCCGGGCCGTCCTTCACTGCGTGCATGAACACCAGCGCTTCGCCATGCTCGACCGCATCCAGGTGCACGTTGGCGATGCCGCTGCGGCCGCCTTCGTGCTGCTCGTCGGCCAGCGCGGTCAGTTCGAAGTAGTGGGTGGCGAACAGCGTGTAGCAGCGGTTCTGGTAGGCCAGGTGGCGGGCCACCGCATCGGCCAGGGCCAGGCCGTCGTAGGTGGACGTGCCACGGCCGATCTCGTCCATCAGCACCAGCGAATGCGCGGTGGCGTGGTGCAGGATGTAGCTGGTCTCGGCCATTTCGACCATGAAGGTCGATTGCCCGCGCGCCAGGTCGTCACCGGCACCGATACGGGTGAGGATGCGGTCGATCGGACCGATCAGCGCGCGGCTGGCCGGCACGAAGCTGCCGATGTGGGCCAGCAGCACGATCAGCGCGTTCTGCCGCATGTAGGTCGATTTACCGCCCATGTTCGGGCCGGTGATGACCAGCATGCGACGGTCCGGATGCAGGTCCAGGTCGTTCGGCTCGAACGGCTGTTCGCGCACGGCTTCGACCACCGGGTGGCGGCCGCGTTCGATCTTCAGGCAGGGCTCGGCCTGCAGTTCCGGGCGTGCCCAGTCCAGCGCCTGCGCGCGTTCGGCGAAGGCGGCCAGCACGTCCAGTTCGCTGAGCGCGGCGGCGCACTCCTTCAGTGGTTCCAGCTGGCCACCGAGGGTGTCCAGCAGCTGCTCGTACAGGTACTTCTCGCGCGACAGCGAACGGTCGCGCGCGGACAGCACCTTGTCCTCGAAGGCCTTCAGTTCCTCGGTGATGTAACGCTCGGCATTGGTCAGCGTCTGCCGGCGGGTGTAGTGCACCGGCGCGCGGTCGGACTGGCCCTTGCTGATCTCGATGTAATAGCCGTGCACACGGTTGTAGCCGACCTTGAGGGTGGCGATGCCGCTGCTCTCGCGTTCGCGCTGTTCCAGGTCGACCAAGAACTGGTCGGCGTGGGTGGACAGGCGGCGCAGTTCATCCAGCTCGGCGTCGAAGCCATCGGCCAGCACGCCGCCATCGCTCAGCTTCAGCGGCGGCATCTCGGCGATGGCACTGGCCAGCAGGTGCGCGCACTCGTCGTGCTCGCCCAGTGCAGCGTGCAGGGCCTGCAGGCGCGGCGAATCCAGCGGCGCCAGCACCTCGCGCACGGCCGGCAGCAGGCCCAGGCCATCGCGCAGGGTGGAGAAATCGCGCGGGCGCGCCGAGCGCAGCGCTACGCGGGTGAGGATGCGTTCCAGATCGCCGAGGCGACGGAACTGCTCGCGGATGTCGGCGTCGCTGCCGCGGTCGATCAGCGTTTCCACTGCATGGTGGCGCTGCACCAGCACCTCGCGCAGGCGCAGCGGGCGGTGCAGCCAGCGGCGCAGCAGGCGGCCGCCCATCGGCGTCACCGTGCTGTCGAGCACGCCCAGCAGCGTGTTGCGGGTGTCGCCGTCCACGCGCGTATCCAGTTCCAGATGACGGCGGGTGGCGGCATTCATCGCGATCGCCTCACCGGCGGTTTCCATCGCGATCGAGGTCAGGTGCGGCAGGCGCTGCTTCTGGGTTTCCTCGACATAGCCGAGCAGGGCGCCAGCTGCGGCGGTGGCGCGCGCCTTGTCATCGATGCCGAAACCGCTGAGGTCGTGCAGTTTGAAGAAGGCCAGCAGCTGGCGGCGGCCGCTGTCCGCATCGAACAGCCACGGCGCACGGCGACGTACGCCGGTGCGCTGGCGCAGGAACTCGGGCCAGTTCTCTTCGTCGGGCACCAGCAGCTCGGCCGGCTCCAGGCGGGCCAGTTCGGCTTCCAGCGCATCGTCGGTCTCGACCTCGTTGACCAGGAAACGGCCACCGGCCAGGTCGGCCCAGGCCAGGCCGTAGCCCTGCCTGGTGCGCGACAGGGCCATCAGCAGGGTGTCGCGGCGCTCATCCAGCAGCGCCTCGTCGGTGACCGTGCCGGGGGTGACGATGCGCACGACCTTGCGCTCGACCAGGCCCTTGGCCAGGGCCGGGTCGCCGATCTGTTCACAGATGGCCACCGATTCGCCCAGCGCCACCAGGCGGGCGAGGTAGCCCTCGTAGGCATGCACCGGCACACCGGCCATCGGGATGGGCGCGCCGCCGGAGCTGCCGCGCTGGGTGAGGGTGATGTCCAGCAGCCGCGCCGCCTTGCGGGCGTCGTCGTAGAACAGTTCGTAGAAGTCGCCCATGCGGAAGAACAGCAGCAGGTCCGGGTAGTCGGACTTGGCTGCGAAGAACTGCTTCATGAGCGGGGTGTGCTCGGCGGACTTGTCTTTGGACATGGGACTCGGAAATCGGGGCAGGCGCCCGCGCCGGGAGGTCGGCAGGCAGCTGCAGAACGGGAACAGGGGTGTCCATGGTAACGGGTAGGGTGGGGACGGGGGCCACCGGCGATCTCTACTCCAGCCGCAACGTGATGCGCGGGTGGCTGGCGAAAATTTCCATCACGATCTCGAAGTAGGTCTGGCCTTCGCCGCGTTCCAGCGCATCCAGCTGGCGGCGGATCATATCGGCGCTGAAGGTGCCGGGCTGCTGCAGCTTCGCCTGCAGCCAAGTGCAGGTCGCGTCCATGCCCAGCGCAACGCGGCTGAGATCGGCATCGCGCCAAGCCACCGTTGCCGTCGCGTGCCCCCGCAGTACGCCGTAACCGGCGTACAGCAGGTCGTCCAACGCATCCAGGCTGGAGCCGAGCTGCCAGTCTTCGCCTGCCATGAACACGCGGTTCATCTCGGCATAAAAGCTGTCTATGTCGGTAATCGCACGTCCGTCGATCTGCAGCTGCAGGGGCATGCACGCACTGTAGGGCACGCGGTGCAAACGCCAACGTCGCAACGCTGAACGTCGCATGGCCGGTCACGCGCCGACGGCCGATATTTCACCTTCAGTTGGCGCTGCGGCCGGGAGACTGGACCTACATCGAATCACAGGAGATCGCCATGAATACCTCCCTTCGTGTTTTGCTGCTCGGCAGTCTGATGGCGGCTTCCTCGGTCGCCAGCGCACAGAGCTATGGCCCGCGCGATGAAGGCCGCAAGTTCAACGATGGCAGCCGCGTGGTCTGCAAGAACGTGGAAGTGCAGCGCAACTCGCGCGATCCGAACCGCATCGCCGGTACTGCCACCGGTGCGGTGGTCGGCGGCCTGCTGGGCAACCAGGTGGGTGGCGGCAACGGCAAGAAGCTGGCGACCGTCGCCGGTGCCGTGGCTGGCGGCGCCGCCGGCCGGCAGATCCAGGGCAACCACCAGAACAAGACCGGTGACCGCGTGGTCGAGCGCCGCTGCGAGCGCGTCTACCGCTGAATACCCGCACGACCTGATACCCGCTCCCTTCCACGATGCGGTACCTCGAACGCCGGCCCCTTGGGTCGGCGTTCGCCGTTGTGGGGGCATATCGCAAAGCGCGGCGCGGACCCTATACTGCGCCGAACTCCACGGATGAACGCCCTGTGAACGAATCACCTGTCGCCGAACCGGTCGTGACCGCTGCCGATGCCGATGAGGCGCAGGAGGCGAGCACCCGCTTCGGCCGGCTGCGCGAGCGCACCGATGAGCTGGAGCTGTTCATTTCCGGCCTGTTGGCCTTCGCGCTGCTGGCCGTGCCGGGCTATCTGTTCGACATCTGGGCACGCAGCAGCCTGCACACCGAGGGCATGTACTTCCAGGTGCTGTGGTTCGTCTTCAGCATCAGCGTGGGCATGTGCTACGTGATGGCGGTGGCGCTGATCGCGCACCTGACAGTGCGCGGCTACTGGATCGGCCTGGTGGGCTTGAAGTCGCACTTCCCGAAGGGCATCGACTGGGACCACCTGCCGAAGATGGGCCCGGTCTCGCGTGCCTTCATGCGTGCGCGCGATGGCGGCCTCGACGGCAGCATCCAGCGCGCCGACCGGTTGGCGACGATGCTGTTCTCGACCACGTTGATGTGCGTGCAGACCCTGGCCGGCACGCTGGTGATGGCGATCATCATCCTCGGGCTGGCGATGCTGGTCGGCGCGCTGTGCGGTGGCTCGGATACGGCCGCCACGATTTTCGTGGGTGTGGTGATGCTGGCCCTGCTGATGCTGGGGCTGCTGCCCATGCTGATGGAGAAGTCCATTGCGCGCCGGCAGGCGCGTGGGCGGCCGAGCGAACGCCAGCAGCACGTACTGCAGTGGGTGCTGGGAGCTCTGCAGCGGGTACCGCTGATGCGCCTGATCCAGACCATGCAGCTGACGATCCAGAGCAACCTGCGCTCGAAGTTCTTCATCGTGGCCTACCTGGGCGCGATCATGGTGGCGATGCTGCTGGGTGGCCTGCAGGTGGCCGGCTCGGTGAAGTTCTCGCTGTTCAACCGCTACCAGATCATCACCGGCGAAGCGGTGGACCACGGCATGCTCAGTGCGCACTACGAATCGATGCGCTCGGCGCACGACCAGCTGCTGCCGTACCCGATGATTCCCGCTGACACCATCAGTGGTTCGCAGATGCGTCTGTTCATTCCACACCGCCCGCAGCGCGACAACACGGTGGCGCGCACGCGCTGCACGCAGCTGCCGGGTGGCCGCAACGATGCGGAAGGTGCGGCGGCCGCAACCGCAGCGGTTGGCTGCCTGGCCCAGCTCTGGACGGTGCAGCTGGACGGCAAGCCCATTGACCTGCACGCCTTCGTGCCGATGGAGCGGCGCGACCTCGATATGCGCGGTCTGGCCGGTTACCTGCCGATGGCCGGACTGGCGCCGGGCCGGCACGACCTGCACCTGCTGTGGAACAGCGAGGGCCCGGAGCGCGGCGCGGATCGCCGGCGCGAGTACTTCATCCCGTTCTGGTACGCCCCGGACCCCTGATCGAGGCGCCGTGCAGGCGCCAGAGGGCGAGGCTGCCGTAGAGCAGCAGCAGTACCCCCAGGGTGACCAGTTCGTGGCTGACATCCGCCAGGCTGGCGTCCATCTGGGTCAACCGCACCATCAGGTTGATGCCCGACGTGGTGGGCAGCAGCTGCGACAGCCACACCAGCGGCGGCGGCGTCATCACCGTGGGCCAGGACAGGTTGGCCAGGAAGAACAGCGGGATGGACGTGGCGATGATGTACTGGAACGCGCGTTCGCGGGTGCGGAAGAAGCTGCCGACGAACAGGCCGAAGGCCACCGTGGCGGCGATGAACAACGTGCCGCCGCACAGCTGGCCGACTGGATTGCCGCCCCGCGGGTAGTCCTGTACCCAGGCGGTGAACCCGGCATAGTAGAACAGCCCGAACAGACCGATCAGGCCGAAGCCCAAGGCCATGCCGGCCAGCGTCGGCAGGTCGAAGCGCAGCCGCCGGCCGAGGGCCAGGCGTCGCCCGCCGAGCAGCACGCCGATGCCCATCAGCAGGGTCTGGTGCACGATCAGTTCGGCCACGCCCGGCACGATCGCGCTGCCATAGCCTTCCTGCGTGTTGTACAGCGGCCGCTGCACCAGCGTGACCGGCGGCGCCTGCGGAACGCCCATGAAGGCGGCCTGGGTGACCGCCGCCTCGCGCCCGAACGATCCCAGTGCATCGGCCACGCTGCCCAGCACCCAGCTGGCGCGGCCCAGGTAGGCACCGTTGCCGAGCAGGACCAGCTTCGCCGGATGGCCACGCAGGATGTCGCGCTCCAGGTTGGCCGGGATCAGTACGATGCCTTCGGCATCTCCGGCTTCCAGCTGACGGCGCGCGCTGTCGATGCTGGCAGGCTGGCCGACCACGCGGGCCACGCGCAGCGCGTCCAGCTTGCGCAGCAGTTCGCGGCTGGTGGCGCTGTGGTCCTGATCCACCACCAGGATCGGCAGGTTGCCCGCGACCTGGTGCCGGTACGCGGCCGGGTAGAAGAACGAGTACAGGATGACCGCGCCGACCATCACCACGATGGCGTAGCGGTCCAGCAGCACCGCCAGCAACGTCTGCCGCAGGCTGGCCCAGACCGCGCTCATGCGTCGGCACCGGCAGGTCGCGTGGCCTGCGGGCTGCGGGCGAACGCCAGCAGGCGCCAGCCACCCAGGCCACCGGCGATGATGATCATCAGCAGCAGCGTGGCCAGCGGCCACAGCGATACCGCCAGCGGTGCACCGACGAACTGCTGCTGGGTCTGCAGCTTGACGTAGGCGCTGAGCGGCAGCAGCAGGTGCCAGATGCGGGTGAACAGCGGCGCGTCGATGACCGGGAAGGTGGCGCTGGAAAAGGCCAACGCGGTGCCGATGCTGAGGCCGACGGCCGACAGCGCCGTGCCCATGTCACGGGTGACGCCGACGAAGAACAGGGCGTAGGCCGCGGTGGCCAGATAGAACAGGGGCTGGCCGAGCAGCAGCAGGAACACGCTGCCGGCAATGCCGTCGCCGCGCAGCCAGGCCAGGTAGGCCACGCCCAGCGCGCCATACAGCGAAAACAGCAGGACATACGGTGCGATCTTGCCGGCGAGGGCCGGCCACGGCGTGCGCCCAAGCCAGTCGGGCAGGGTGCCATCGCGGATCTCGCGGCCCAGGCTGCCGGCCACCGCCAGCGCCAGCACCAGCGAAAGCACGGCGGGGAAGATCAGCGGCAGCAGGAACAGCTCGTAGCTGCGCGCAGGATTGTAGAGGATGTCCGACTGCACGGCGATCGGCGCCGCGCGCAGCTTGCCGGGGCCGACCTGCAGGGCGATGCGTTCGCGCAGCAGGCGTGCATTCCATGCGGCCACCGCATCACCGATGTCACGCGCGGCGGACTGGCCGGTGGTCATGTAGGTGGCGTTGTAATAGGCGAACACCGTGCCCTGCTGGCCTCGCAGCGCCTGCCGGGTTACATCGCGTGGTACCAGCACGATGGCGTAGACCTGCAGCTGGCGCAGCTGCGCACGGGCCTCGTCCATGTCCACCGGCTGGCTGGCCACGCGGACGCCGGGGCTGGCGTCGAGCATGCGCAGCAGCAGGCGGCTGTCGCTGCTGTGGTCCAGGTCCACAACGGCAATCGGCACATCGCGCATCGCCGCAGGACTGAACATCCACGCCATCAGCACCAGCATCAGCAGCGGCAGCGCGGTGACCAGCAGCAGGTCGGCCCGATTGCCGCGCAGCGTGCGCAGTTCGCGCCGCCACGACGCGGCAAAGCCGCCGTTGCCCGGGCTCAGTGCGGGGGCCATGCGAACAGCACGCTCATGCCGGGGCGGAAGCCCTCGATGCGGCGTACCGGGCGCACCCGCACCTCGAAGCTGCGGACGTCGTAGCCGGAGGACTGGCGGGTGGTGCGCCAGGTGGCGTAGTCGCCGGCGGGATTGATGAAATACACCTTGAATTCGGCCTCCTGGTCCAATGCCGGGATGCTGCCGCGCAGGGTGCTGCCGACCTTCAGGCCCTGCATCTGCGACTCGCGCAGGTTCATCGACACCCACATGCGGTCGATGTCGACAAGGGTGAACACCGGATAGCCCGCCGGCACCAGTTCGCCCGGATCGGCCATGCGCTTGTTGATCTCGCCGGCCACCGGTGCGCGCCCTTCCACTTCGACGCGTGCGGCATTGACCTCGGCCACCGCACCCTGCGCCTGCTGGACCTGGCCCTTCGCCGCGCGCTTGTCCTGCTCGCGTGCCCCGGCCAGCGCCATGTCGTACTGCGCGCGCGCGGCGCGGGCCAGTTCGCGCGAACTGGTGGCCTGGGCCTGCGCCTCATCGCGCTTCTGCCGGGTCATCACCCCTTCGTTGAACAGGTTCTGCACGCGGCGCGCAGTCGCTTCGGCCAGGGTGGCACCGGCCTCGGCCCGCTTCCAGTTGGCTTCGGCGGCGCGGATGTCCTCGCTGCGCGCGCCCTCGTCGGCCTTGTCGGCCACTGCCTGCGCGGCGGCCAGTGCGCCGTGGGCCTGCTGTTCCTTGGCCGCCACTTCCGGGCTGTCGAGCAGGAACACGATCTGCCCGGCCTGCACGCGGTCACCTTCGCGCACCTTCAGTTCGGCCACGCGGGCGGTGATCTTGGCGGCGACGTTGAGGGTATCGGCGTCGGCCATGCCCTGGATCTGGTCGGCCGGCCGGCGCCAGGCCAGCCACAGGCCCAGCACCACCACGGCCAGCAGCACCACCACCAGGATGATGCCCACGCGGCGCTTGCCGGGCGGCGTGGTGGATTCGTCGTGCAGCACGTCACTCATGGTCGATCACCTCGTCCGCACGGCGCCGATAGTCTTCGAAACGGTCCATCTGTCCACTCACTTCCAACAGTTGCGCCAGGGCGATGTCGTACTGGTAGGCGGCCTGTGCGCGTTCGACGCGGGCGCCACCCAGGCCCAGCCGCGCGTCGATCACATCCAGCGAAGTCGCCTGGCCCTCGCGGAAGGCCAGTTCCTGCAGGCGCAGGTTTTCCTGTGCCTGGGCGATGCTGCTGTCCAGCAGCACGAACTGCTGGCGCGCGCTTTCCAGTTCGTTCCATGCCTTGCGCACGCCGAGGGCGACCTGGTTCTCGGCTTCGCGCAGGCCGGCTTCGGCCTGTTCCTGCTGCGCGCGTGCCGCACTGATCTGCGCCGGCCGCGAGCTGGGCGACAGGAAGGTGTACTTCAGGCCGATGCCGAAGGCCCAGTCCGGATCGGTCAGCATTTCATCGCGGCGGCGGAAGTCGTACTGGCCGAAGGCGAAGATCTGCGGCTTCAACTTGGCCTGCTGCACGCGCACGCCCTGTTCGGCCTGGGCAACCATCGCCTGCAGGCGGCGGATCTGCGGCTGTCGTGCCTGCGCGGCGCGTTCGAAGCTGGCCACCGGTTCCAGTGGCGCGCGCTGCACGAACAGCGGCGACAGCGGGCGGACCTCGCCACCGCTGCGCAGCAGGGTGGCCAGCGCGGCCTGCAGCGTGGCGAGGTCGTTGAGGGTCTTCTGGTACTCACGCTCGGCCTTGTCACGGGCCACGGTGGCCTGCAGGCGCTGCGCGCGGGTGGCGAAGCCCTCGCGTTCCAGTTTCTCCGCATCGGACAGGTGGCGGTTGAGGCCGTCGCGTACGTCGCGGCGCACGTCGACCGCCTGTTCGGCCAGGCGCTGGCCGAAATAGGCCTGGGCCAGCTGCACGGTGAGCGACTGGCGCTGCGCCTCGCGTTCGGCGCTGGCCTGTTCACTCGCAGCGCTGGCCGCACGTTGCGCCGCCGGGATCACCCCGCCGGTGTACAACGGCAGCACCGCGGTCACCACAGGGCGGGTGCGCCAGTCGCGTTCGGTGAAGCTCAGCGGCGAAACGATGCCATAGGCTTCGGCCACCGGTGCCAGCGAGCCCAGCGGCAGGGTGAGGGTCTTCTGGAACTGCAGGCGGCGCACTTCGCCGGTGATCTCGGGCAGGCGCAGCAGGCGCGTGGCTTCCTGTAATTCCTGCTTGTTGCGCACACCGGCATCGGCCGCCGCCAGCGCATCGGAAACCTGCTCCAGCCGCTGTCGAGCCTGTTCCCATTGCAGGGCAGGGGCCGCGGCTGGGTCGGCTGCCGTCTGCGCGACGCTGGTGGCCGTCAGCAGCGTGGCGCAGACCAGCAGCGGCCAACGTGCGCGGTGCCGTCGCGGGCAAGGGCGTTGCAGGTGCACGTCGGGTCCGTCATCCGTAAAGAGTCCGGGAAAAACTAGTGGATGTGCCGTGAAGCTGTTGTCGGCGCAGTGCACGTCGCAGCTGCTTCAGCGCAGACAACCCTCCGCGGCGCTGCGCAGCGCCTGGGTGATCTGCTGCAGCGTGCTGGAACGCACCGCGGCATGTTGCCAGTACAGGGGCACATCCAGCCATCGGTCTGGTTCCAGCACAACTACGTTCCCTGCGGCCAGCGCCGGCTCGATCAGCGTTTCCGGTGCCAGGCACCAACCCAGTCCGCGCGCGGCGGCTTCGACGAAACCGGTGGAGGAGGGCAGGTAGTGCGTCGGCGGCTGCAGCCGCGCACGCGTGAGGCGGCGCAGGAAACGCGCCTGCAGTTCGTCCTTGCGGTTGAACACGATCATCGGTGCCACGGCCAGCGCATCTGCTTGCATGCCCTTGCCGAACCAGCGGCGGGCGAAGGCCGGCGAGGCGATGGCGTGGTAGCGCATCGCCCCCAGCGGGTGCACGTTGCAGCCCTTCAACGCGTGGCCTTCGGCGGTTACCGCGCCGAGGACGCTGCCATCGCGCAGCAGTTCGAGGGTGTGGTCCTGATCGTCCATGCGCAGGTCGAACAGGTAGCCATGGCGCTGGTGCAGTTCGGCGATGGCGGCGACGAACCAGGTGTCCAGCGAGTCGTCGTTGACCGCCAGCGGGATCGGCGTGCGGGTGGCGTCGTTGCCGCGCTCGGGCAGCAGCTCGGCCAGTGCCTCGGCCTGCAGGGCCTGCATTGGCCGCACGCTGCGCTGCAGGACCTCGCCGGCAGCGGTGGGGCGGCACGGTGCCTGGCGCACCAGCAGCACCTGGCCCAAGCGGTCTTCCAGCGCCTTGATCCGCTGTGACAGCGCCGACGGGCTGATCGCCAGGCGGCGTGCGGCGGCTTCGAAACTGCCTTCTTCCAGCACCGCGGCGAAGGCGGCCAGTTGCGGGTGTACCAGGTCCATGCCGGGCCTCTTCAGTTTTTCTGTACAGGATAAAGAAAAACCAGCTGGCCTTAACCGGCCGCAGGCACCACCCTGCGCGTCCTTCCCGATGTGATGGCAGTACTCATGTGGATTACCGCGGCCCTGGCCGGCCTGTTTGCGGGCGCCGGCCTGATCATCGCCATCGGCGCGCAGAATGCCTTCGTCCTGCGCCAGGGGCTGCAGCGCCGCCATGTGGGCATGGTGGTGCTGGCCTGCATGGGCGCGGACATCGCGTTGATCCTTGCCGGCGTGGGCGGCATGGGCGCGCTGGTGCTGCAGTGGCCGCTGCTGCTGCAGGTGCTGCGCTTCGGCGGTGCGGCCTTCCTTGGCTGGTACGCGTTGCAGGCCGGGCTGCGCGCGTGGCGCGGCGGCAGCGCATTGGCGGCCGCCAGCAGCGAGGGCGGCAACCGGCGGCAGGTGCTGCTGGCCTGCCTGGCTTTCACCCTGCTCAACCCGCACGTCTACCTGGACACGGTGGCGCTGCTGGGCAGCCTGTCCACGCGCTATCCCGGCGAGCTGCGCTGGGCGTTCGCCGGTGGTGCCTGCGTGGCCAGCGTGTTGTGGTTCTGCGCGCTGGGCTATGGCGCGCGGCTGCTGCAGCCGCTGTTCCGCAATCCGAACGCGTGGCGCGTGCTGGATGCAGGCATTGCGCTGTTCATGGCGAGCCTGGCGTTGTTGCTGCTGCTGCGCCCGCTCTAGGCCGCATCAATCACGCACAGCGGCGTTTCGTCCGCGCGCAGGGTCAGCACGCGCACACCCTGCGCGGTCACCGCCACGGTGTGCTCGAACTGCGCCGAGAGCTTGCCGTCGCGCGTGTACACCGGCCATTCGTCCGGCAGCTGGCGGATGGCCGGCTTGCCCTGGTTGAGCATCGGTTCGATGGTGAACACCATGCCTTCCTGCAGCTCCAGGCCGGTGCCGGCATGGCCGTAATGCAGGATCTGCGGGTCCTCGTGCATTTCCTGGCCGATGCCGTGGCCGCAGTATTCCTTCACCACGCTGTAGCCGTGGCTGCGCGCATGGCGGGCGATGGCGTGGCCGATATCGCCCAGGCGCGCGCCGGGGCGCACCGCGGCAATGCCCTTCCACATGGCCTGGTAGGCCACCGTCACCAGCTTGCGCGCGGCGTAGTTGACCTCGCCCACCAAGTAGGTGGTGCTGGAGTCGGCGATGTAGCCGTTCTTTTCCAGGGTGATGTCGAGGTTGACGATCTGCCCGCTGCGCAGCAGGTCCTCATGATTGGGCACGCCATGGCAGATGACGTTGTCGATGGAGGTGTTGAGGACGTACGGGAAACCGTACTGGCCCTTGCTGGCCGGCCGCGCGTGCAGCTCGTCGACGATCATCCGCTCGACGAAGTCGTTGATGTCCATCGTGCTGCGGCCTTCCAGCGGCAGGGCGTCGAGTGCGGCGAACACCTGCGCGAGCAGGCGCCCGGACTCGGCCATCAGCGCGATCTCGTCGGGGCGCTTGACCATGGCCATCGGCTCAGGCCTGCCCGTGAGGCAGCAGCGGCGGCTGCACGCCGGCCGCGCGCAGTTCGCTGGCGACGATGTCCTGGAAGCTCAGGGTTGGGTTCAGTTCGCACAGCATGCCGACCCGGATCCAGAAATTGGCTTGGGCGTTGATCGAGCGGCTGGAGACGGTGCAGGCACGACGCAGCTGGTCGTGCAGGGTGTCATCGATGTTGACGATGCCCATGGCGGACTCTTGAGAGGGGATATATGAAGCGTATATGTTTCGTATAATCCACTCAAGTCCGCGCCGTTCACTCGCTGTGGGTGGCAAAGCGCAGGCGGTTGCCGTCCGGGTCCACCAGCAGCATCTCGCGGGTACCCCAGTCGGTTTCGTGCGGCGGCTGCGGGATGGGCACGCCGGCGGCGCTGAAGGCGCGGAACACCGCGTCCACGTCATCGACCTTGAAGTACACCGCGCCGCCGGGCTGGCAGTCGCCGGCATGTTCGCTGAGGAACAGGGTCTGGCCCTCGCGGGTGAGCTGGGCGAACAGCGGCATGCCCGCGCCGAAGCGATGCTCCCAGTCGACGGAGAAGCCCAGGCCCTGCACGTAGAACGGCAGGGTGGTGTCGGCGTGCAGCATGCGCAGCTGCGGGATGACGGTCTGGGGCATGGCGGCGGTTCCTGATGGGAGGCCGGCTCGACTCTACTGGCCGGGCACGCCTTCGGCCAATGGCACGCGCGTACCGTCCAGCAGGCCGCGGCTGAGCCTGCCATCTTCGATGAACAGCAGCTCGCCGTTCTCTCCGTTCTTTATGCTGCTGTCGATAGCGATCACGCGCCCACCATGGAAGGTGCTGACATGCGGCATCGAGGTATGGCCGACCACGATGCGCTTCAGTTGCAGCTGGTCGAGCACGGCCTGCACGCCGTTGCTGTCCAGCTGGCCATCGAAGTAGCTGCGGTACCAGATCGGGCTGGTCTTGCCGTCGTACAGCGGTGCGGTGGCCGGGTCTGCCTTCACCTCGGCCTTGGGCGTGCCCAGCGAGGCCTGGTAGGCGGCATTGGTGGTGGCCGGGTCCAGCGCCAGCTGCACCGCCTCGGGCGAGATGCCGCCGTGCAGGAACAGGGTGTCACCGATCTTCAGCAGCACCGGGCGGGTGCGCAGCCACTGGCCGATCACCGAATCGCCCGCATACAGCTGCGGGTAGCTGCGGCCCAGCAGCTGGGCGCTGCGCAGGTACTTGGGATTGACGTAGCGAAGGTCGTCGTAGAGCACCATGGTTTCGTGGTTGCCGAGCACGAAGTGCACCGCGCCGCCGGCCGCCGCGGCCTGCTGCTGCAGCCCGTACAGGAGCCAGAACGCCTCGGTCACCTGCGGGCCACGGTCGAACACATCGCCGGCGATCACCAGAGTGTCCTTGCCCAGCGCCCACTGGTCCTGCGCGTCGATCACCTTGTTGGCGCGCAGCAGCCGCACCAGCAGGCCGTACTGGCCGTGGATGTCGGACACCGCAACGATGCGCGGCGTGGCCGGCAGCACCGACACCGAGGGCGCCACCGGCGGCAGCACGTGCACGCTGCGGGCGTAGCCGCACTGCGGCGTGAAATCGGTGCCTTCGGCATCGGCCGGGAGGGTGCGCATCTGCACCTGGTCGCCGCAGATCCACTTCGCCCGCATCTGGTCGCCAACGCGGAACACGTAAGGGCCATCGGCGTCGACATGCTCGGCCGGCGTGGCCACCTCGCGTGCCTGCAGCGACGGCGCGCCCAGCAGGGCCAGCGGCAACAGCAGCAGGGCAGGGTGGAGCAGGCGGCGGTGCAGCATGGTGGGTTCCTCGGCGGGCAACAGAAAAAGGCGGGCCCGAAGGCCCGCTCCTGATGCTACGCCGTTGCCCACGCCGGCAGCATGCGCCGAAGGTGGGGGTCACTGTGCGGAATCGGGTGCCCGACGCCGCGCGGCGACCTCAGAACTTCGCGCGCAGGTTGAACAGCACGCGGCGCGGTTCGCCCCAGTAGCCCGCGTTGAAGAAGCCGACGTTGCGGTAGTAGACCTTGTCGAACAGGTTGGTGATCGTCACGCCCACGCTCAGGGTGTCGTTGATGCGGTAGCGGCCCATCAGGTCGAACAGTACGTAGCCGCCCTGGCTCATCTTGCCGGTGGCGGTAACCGGGGTGCCGTTGGCATTGAAGCGGCCGGTGGGGATCGGCTGCATCTGGTAGATCTCGCTCTGCACGCTGAAGCCGCCGCCGACCGTCCACTGGCCGTGGCTGTAGGTGGTGTTGAAGCGCGCCAGGTGCATCGGGCTGGTGCTGGCGAAGCGGCTGCCATCCGGGTTGCTGCTGTAGCTGTAGGTGTAGCCGCCGGTCATGCTCCAGTGGTCGGTGATCGAGCCGGACACTTCGAACTCGCCGCCTTGGGTGGTGATGCCCTTGCTGGCGATGTAGGGCGAGCTGCCATCGGGCAGCTTGATCTCGCCGCCGTTCGGGTCGAGCTCGGCCACGTTGTCCTGCTTCATGTAAAAGCCGTTCAACGAGGTGTACAGGCGGCCGCCGAAGAATTCAGCCTTCAGGCCGTACTCGTAGTTGCCGCCGGTGGTCGGGTCGAGCAGCTGGTTGTTGATGTCGCGGCGCGCGGTGGCCTGGAACACGTCGGAATAGCTGACGAAGCCGGTGATGCTGCTGCTGAGGTCGTACAGCACGCCCACGTACGGGGTCAGTTCGTGCGCGGTGGTGCGCGCGCTGCGGCTGGTGAACACACCGTTGACGTCATAGTTGTCGGTGGTGGTGCGGTAATCCGAATAACGCGCACCGGCGATGATCTTCAGCGGATCGATCGGGTTCAGGCGCACGGCGGCGTAGTACCCGGTCTCGGTGGTGTTCACCGTGTTCGACGGAATGCCGTAGTTGTAGGTGGTCGGCTTGCCGATGTTGCCGTCCCACTCGTAAATGCTGGGGAAGGCAGCGACGTTGTACGGGCGCGAGGTGATGCCGGCGCGGATGGTGTCCAGGTCGCGGTCGTAGTGGTTGATGCCCACGACCAGCTCATGCGAACGGCCGAACAGCTGGAACGGGCCGGAGGCGTACAGGTCGAAGGCATCCTCGCGCGTCTCCGACACCGAATACGTGTCGGCGATGCGCAGGCCCAGGCCGGTCACTGCATCGGCCCAGTTGCCGGTATTGGAGCCTGCCATCAGCAGCGAATCGGTGTCGGTGGCGCGGTGGTTGTAGGCCAGGCGACCGCTCCAGCCGGCGCCGAGCTGCTGTTCCAGGGTGGCGAAGTAGTTGGTGCTCTCGCGGTTCCATTCGTTCCAGCGCGCCGCGGCGCTGTAGGAACGCGGCATGTACGCACGCGTGCCGTCGCGGAAGTACAGCGGCGAAGCGCTCCACGCACCGCCATCGGAGCCGGTCTTCAGGTAATCGATGCCGGCGCGCAGGCGGGTGCTGTCGGTCAGGTCGGCTTCGATGACGCCGTACAGGCTGGGCGACTTGTCATGCTGGAAGCGCACCCAGCTTTCCTTGTCGGTGTAGGCGCCGACGAAGCGCCCACGCACGCGGCCGCCCTTGCTGAGCGGGCCGGAGACATCCACTTCGGCACGCTTGTAGTCCCACGAACCGGCGCTGAAGCTGGTGCTGGCCTGAAAGGTCTCGGTCGGGCGCTTGCGCACCATGTTCACCGTGGCCGACGGATTGCCCGAGCCGGTGACCAGGCCACTGGCACCGCGCACCACTTCGATGCGCTCGTAGATGGAGGTATCGCTGAGGATCGAGTTGCCGCCTGCACCGGTGGTGTAGTTGGTGGGGATGCCATCGAACATGAAGTTGTTGATGGCAAAGCCGCGCGCGTTGAACAGCGTGCGGTTGCTGTCGTAAGACTGGATGGTGACGCCCGGGGTCTGCTGCAGCACCTCGGAAATGGTGATGAGGTTGAAATCCTCGATGCGCTGGCGGGTGAACACGGTCAGCGACTGCGGGGTTTCGCGCAGGGTCAGCGGCAGCTTGGTGGCGGTGTTGGTGCCGTACACCTGGTAGCCCTCGGTGCGCTGGGTGACCATCACCCGGTCCAGTTCGGTGGTGGTCGTCGCGCTGTCCTGGGCGAAGGCCGGCGCCACGGCGCAGGCGAGCGACAAGGCGAGGACGTTCCGGCGCAGGGCGCCAGAGGAAGGCTGATACATGGTGGAACCTCGGTTTCTAGATCAGGAACGGGAAGACGGGCGTGGCGCCGGCTTGGCCGGGCTGCGGAAACTGAGCCAGAGCACCATCGCCCCGGCACCGGCGGCGAGCACGCCGCACCAACCAACAAACCCCTGTGCGATGCCCCACGCGGCAATACTGGCCAGCAGGCTGGCGAACAGCCCGAGCACGCCCAGCACCTGCAGCAGGCGACGGCGCGGCGTGGGCGGCGCGTGGCCGGCCACATCGCGGTGATGGCGCTCCATCGCCATCGCCAGGCAGGCGAAGGCGGCGGCGGCCAGCAGCAGGGCGAGCACGCTCATGCGCTGGCCTCGGCAGCGGCGGGGGCGCCCGTGCGTGCGGCGCGCGGCTTGCGCTGCGCCGGCACGAAACGATGCACCATGCGCGCGGCCCACAGCAGGCCGGCGCCGATCAGCATCAGGCCGATATCGATGCCGGCCTTGGCGCCATCACCGGCAGCGAGCGCGGATACCGCGCCACCGTGCCAGGCGACCAGGTTGTACAGCGGCAGGCCCAGGGCCAGCACGCCGGCCAGCGCCAGCTGCTCGACCCAGCCGCGACGCGGTGCGCGCAGCATGGCGTGTACCACGGAGGCCGCCCAGGCGTAGAAGAACACTTTCACTTCGGCATCGCTGCGGTTGGCCACGTCCAGCGGCAGCAGGCGGTTGCCCCAGAGGAAGGCCAGCATCGCTACCGGCAGGCCGGTGACGAAGCCGATGTTCAGCCGCTCGACAATGCGGAAGCCGAGGTGAGGGCGCGCCGGATCGGGCAGCTGGGTGCGGCGCTTCACCGTCCACAGCACCAGTCCGGTGGCCACCATCAGGGTGCCGGCGACGCCGGACAGGAAGAACAGCCAGCGCATGGTGGTGGGCGCGAAGCGCGCTGCATGCAGGCCGATCATGCCGTCGCGGGTGATGACCGCGGCCGAGCGCGGTGCAGCGGAATCCAGCAGGTTGGCGCGCGCATCGAAGCTAAGCGCGTCGGCGGCACCGGCAATCTTGTCGCCCTGCTGGCGACGCACGCTGATGCGCATCGCCGCATCGGAAGGATGTTCGATCTGCAGCGAGGCCGCGTGGCCACCGCCCCACTGCACTTCGGCACGGCGCAGCACCTCGGCCAGTGCCGGCGGCGTCGCGGCCACGCCACTGGCCGAGGCCTTCTCGGCGCGCGGGAACAGTTCGGCGAAGAACGCATCGCGGCCGCCGGGGTAGTTGGCATCCACCGCCCACGGCATGTACAGCGTCATCAGGGTGATCAGGCCAGTGTAGGTGATCATCAGATGGAACGGCAGCGACAGCACCGCCAGCGCGTTGTGGCCATCCAGCCAGCTGCGCTGGCCCTTGCCGCGGCGGAAAGTGAAGAAGTCGGTGAAGATCTTCTTGTGGGTGATCACGCCGCTGATCAGGGCGATCAGCATCAGCATCGAACACGCACTGATGAACCAGCGCGCCCACAGCACCGGAACGTAGTGCAGGTCGAAGTGCAGGCGGTAGAAGAAGTTGCCACCGCGCGTCTCGCGCACCTGCACCGGCTTGCCGTCTGCATCCAGCGTGGCCTGGTTCGGATTGCGCTGGCCGCGGCGGCGTTCCTTTTCGCCCTGCGGCTGCCAGCTGACCGAGGTCGCGCTGCTGCGTGCGTCGGGCAGTTCGATGCTCCAGCGCTGCGCGTCGGGCGCGGTGCGGGCAAGGAACTGCTGGGCCTGGGTGACCGCGGTTGCGCTGCTGGCGGGCAGGCCGATTTCCGGCTGCATCCAGCGGGTCAATTCTTCCTTCCAGTACGCGGCGGTGCCGGCGATGAAGATCAGGAACAGCACCCAGCCGACCACCAGGCCCGACCAGGTATGCAGCACCGACTGCGATTGGCGGATGCCACCGAGATTGCTCATGCCACACCCCCGCGCAGCAGCCAGGCCAGCAGCGCGCCCAGACCACCGGCAAGCAGCAGGCCCAGCGTGGCGCGCAGGGTGCTGCGTGCGGCATAGGCCCAGATGGCGGCCAGCGCGTAGACCACGAAAGCGGCCATGGTGGCGACCAGGGTGGCATCGGCCTTGGTGCCGGGCAGCAGGCGCGCCAGTGCGGCGGCCCAGCAGGCGGCCACGGCGTACCCGCCCAGCAGGCCGAGCAGGCCGCGGGCCCACAGCAGGGCATGGCCGTTACCGCGCGGCACGCGCTTGGCCGGCGGAGCGCCGGTGGCAGGAGAGGAGGAAGATGCGGCCATGGCCGATGTCAATAGGAATCGTATGCAATTGCGAGCGAATGCTATTTGACGCCGGTAGATGTGTCGAGTCCCCCATTCGGGGGATGTGCCCTTCTGTCAGAGCTTGCGGACGACCGTCTGCTCGGGGGCGACGGCGTGGCCGGCTGCGTCCTGCGGCTGCATGCGGGGCACGGCGGCGCCGCTGGTGCGTTCGATCAGGGTGGAATGCGCTTCGCCGGGGGCAAAGCGATGCCGTTCGCCCCATTGGCGCAGGGCCACCAGCAGCGGGAACAGGTCGCGACCTGCGGCCGTCAGCACATAGTCCTGGTAGGCGCTGCCATCGGCCGCTGGCTGCTGCACCAGCAGGCCGGCCTCGACCAGCCGGCGCAGGCGGTCGCTGAGGATGTTGCGGGCCGCGCCGAGGCTGCGCTGGAAATCACCGAAGCGGGTGATGCCATCGAAGGCATCGCGGATGACCAGCAGCGCCCAGCGGTCGCCGAGCAGGTCGGCGCTGCGGGCCACGGGGCAGGGGCTGTCGGCATGCATGGCGGGCTCCATCGGGGTATCTGGTTGCAGTTTAAAACCAGTAGGGCTACCGTGCATCAGTTTCAAAATGCAACCACGAAGATGAGCCTCCCCGTATCACGGCCACTGCTCGGCCTGCTGGCGGTCGCCGCCGGTGCCAGCGTGGCCAATGTCTACTACGCGCAACCACTGCTGGAACGGTTGGCCCAGGCCTTCGCCCTCGACACGGCCGTGGCTGGCGCAGTGCTGGCGGCGACCCAGGCCGGCAGCGTGCTGGCCCTGATCGGGCTGTTGCCGCTGGCCGACCGCGGCGACCGCCGGCGCCTGCTGAGGATGGAGCTGCTGGCTCTGGTGGCCGCGCTCCTGCTGCTGGCGGCTGCGCAGACAGCGGCGTGGTTGCTGGCCGGCATGCTGCTGGCCGGGCTGCTGGGCACCGCGCTCACCCAGGGGCTGATCGCGTATACGGCCCAGCTGGCCCCGGCCGACCAGCGCGGGCGCATGGTCGGCGCCGTGCAGGGCGGGGTGTTCATCGGCCTGCTGGCGGCGCGCGTGCTGTC
>NZ_QETL01000051.1:0-26293 GCF_003105135.1 Stenotrophomonas sp. SPM
ACTGATGGCAGGAGCAGTCGAGCAAGCTCGACTCTACGGCGCAATCAAGTCACGGCACCACGGTGATGCCGATGCGCTGCATCAACAGCGCCGTCTGCTGCACGTCCAGGCGTGCACCACGCAGGTTGACCACACGCAGGTCCAGGTCGCCAAGCTCCGAACCGGTCAGGTCGCAGTCGGTGAAGTTGGCACTGCTCCAGTCGATGCCCTCGAACTGGCCGGCCGACAGATCCGAACCGGCGAAGCTGGCACCGCTGAGGTTGGCGCCGTCCCAGCGGTTCTCCCACAGCTCGCACTTTTCCAGCGTCACCCGCGAGAAGTTGGCGTAGCGCAGGTTCGATTTCTTGAAGAAGGCACTGCAGAACCAGGTGCGCGTGGTGATCTGGTTCATGAAGCTGGCGTTGCTGAAATCTGCGCCCTGCGCGCGACATTCGCTGATTTCCAGGCCCAGCGCCTTGATGAAGTTGAAATGGCACATGCTGATGTCGCAGCCACGGAAGCTGGCCTCCTTCAGCGTGGCGCCATTGAAGCGGCAGCCGGTGCGGCTTTCGGCATCGTAGAAGCTGCAGTTCACGAACTCGGTGGCGGTCAGGTCGGCACCTGAGAAGTCACATTCGTGGAACTGCTGGTCGACCACTTTCTGGCCGGCGTACTGGTCGCCGGTAATGCGCAGCGCGCGGTGGATGCTGGGGGACATCTGGATTTCCATGTCACGGTTGCCCGACATGATGCCGGGCAAACGTGGTCTACCGTAAGCGGGCGTGCCGCGGGGTTCACCGGCAGTCCAGCCGTGCTGTGCACAAAGCGCGGCCGACGTCAGTGCCGACGGCGCCGGAACTTCATCCGCAGGCGACGGTAGCCGATCACCGCACCGGTGGCGCACAGGCCCGCACCCACCACGCTCAACAGCAGCAGCACGCCCAGCCGCGTGTTCTCCTGCCGCAGCATGCCCGGCAGGTCCCAGCTGTGCAGGAAGTAGAACAGCCAGCGGCCGACCCGCTCGCGATGGCCCAGGGTCAGCAGCGGATCGCCGGTGGCCAGATCGAAGTAGACGCGCGTGGCGTGCGCATCGCCGAAATCGGCCACCGCCACCGGAAAGCGCCGCACGGCCGCACCGTTCATCGCCTCGGGGGCGCGAGGGTAGAAATACGCATCGGGCGTGCGCAGGATCGAGAACCCACGTAGTGATGCCGAACCCATCGCCTGCGCGTGCTGCTGCAGCCACGCGGTCGGCAGGGTCTGGGCGACCTGCAACTGCCCCTCTGACTGCGAAACGATGCGGGTACCGCCCTGCCCGTCCAGCAGCACCGCGAACAGTTCGCCACCGATGCGCCGCCACTGGATTTCCACCGGCGCGAAGCCTTCCCTCGACGCTGCCGCGAGCAAGGCCTGCGGCTGCGCGACGGCGGTATCCAGCGACACAGCCCCGCCGCGATAGCGCGCCGCATCCACTGCACCTGCCGTGGTGCTGAACACCTGCAGCGGGTTCATCGACATCAGTCCGCTGAAGATCCAGGTGAACACGAAGGCGCACGCCATCAGGCCGACCAGATGATGCCAGCGCATCCATGGCTCCACGTAGGGCGTCTTCGCACCCGAGCGGTAGCTGCCACGAAAACGCCAGCGCCACACGCCCACCACGATGCCACTGATGGCCGCCACTGTGCACAGCGCGGACAGCACGATCACCATCCACGTCCACACCGGGTCCACCGATTGCATGCGCAGGAAGTACAGCCAGTGCAGCCACGCACCGACGTAGTTCCAGCGCTGCTGGTGGTACGGCGCATCCAGAACCACTTCGCCGGTGCGCGAGGAAACGTACAGACTGCCTGGCTGGCGGCCGCCCACTTCCACCTTGTACAGCGGCCGTTGCGCGTCCAGCCCACGCGAATGCGTCCAGCGATCCTCGTCCACGCGCACCGCACCCGGGAACGCCTGTCCACCAGCAAACACCGCGGCCGACAGCTCGGCGCGCTGGGCAGACACCGGCAGCAGCGCGTGGCCCGTAGCTGCCGACCACGCGCCGACGTTGGCACCGCTGCGCACCACGTAGGCCGGTTCACCGCGCAGCGTGGTCATCGCCACGCTTTCCGGTTCGGCCTGCACGGCGTCGGGCAGCACCCGCAGACCCTGGAGCACGCGTGCAACATCAAGCACCGGCAACGCCGCCAGCCGTTCGCCCGGCGTCAACTTGGGGTAACCGATGAACAGCATCACCATGCCGCTGACGAACCACAGCAGCATCAGCAGGCAGCCACCGATGCCCAGCCATCGGTGCAGCAGGTAGGTCCAGCGCTTGGCAGTGGATCGCAGCGACATCAGCGACGCCCTCAGAAGCGATGGTCGAGGGTGAACTCGACGCGGCGGTCCGCGCCCAGCAGCCACTGCGTGCTGGTGTAGTACGCCGTCGCGTAATACGCCTTGTCGAACACGTTGAACAGTCGCGCGCTTACCCGCGTGCGCGGTGCCGCCTGCCAGGTCAGGGCCAGATCGGTGGTGCTGTAGCCCGGCAGTTCCAGGGTGTTGGCGTTGTCCGCGTAACGCTTGCCGACATAGCGCGCGCCACCGGCCACGGTCCAGTCCGGCAGGAACTGCCAGCTCAGCCACACGTTCGCCATCCGCTCGGCCACGTTCGGCGGCACGTTGCCATCGCGCGAGACCACCGCCGCCGCCGAGCCGGTGGTTTCCAGGAAGTCCTCGAATTTGGCCTTCAGCACCGTGGCATTCGCATCCAGCGACCAGTGCGGTGCGAACGCCCAGTTCAACGATGCCTCGATGCCACGCGAGGTCTGCGCGCCCGCCTGCACGCGGCGATCGGGCTGCAGCGGGTCACGGCTGAGCAGGCCGGTCTTGCGGATGCCGTACGCCGCCAGCGTCCACTCGCCGCCATCGAAGGCCTGCTTCAAGCCCACCTCGAACTGGCGGCCCTTGGCCAGGTCGAACGCACCGTTGGCCGGGCTGATCATCAGCAGGCCACTGACCGGGTCGGCTGCGTGCGAATACTGCGCGTACAGGCTCAAGGTCGGCCGCAGCGCGAACACCGTGCCCGTGCGCCAGCCGGTGCTGCTGTAGGTCTTCGAGAACGCTGCCGCGCCGCTGATGAGATCGGTGCGGTCGATGGTCGCGCGGTCATGACGCAGCCCGCCCAGCACCGACCAGCGCTCGCTCAGCGTCAGGTGGTCTTCGGCAAACAGCGCGTACTGCTCGGCACTGTTGCGGTAGCGCGGCAGGTTCGGTGCATCGCTGGCGAACTCGCCCGGTACCGGATGGAACGGATCGACCGGCCCGGAGCTGCCTGCGTAGGTGTTGTTGGTGTGCTTGAAGTGCGCGCGGTTGGCATCCAGGCCCACCGCGAAGCTGTTGGCCAGCCCGCCCACCTGCCCCTGCACGCGCAGCGTCGAGGTCAGCCCGGTCTGGTCCTGGTTGTGGGTGATCTGCGTGTTGTCCGAGCGATCAATCAGACCCGTGGCATCGTTGTAGACGTAGGCCTCGGCATTGCGCCAGTCGCGCTGGCTGTCGATCTGGTAGAGGCGCGTGCGCCATTCGACGTTCGCGGTCGGCGTCCACAGCGCATCCAGCTGGGTCCAGCGGTCGCGGAAGCGGATCTCGCTGTCGGCCACGTTGTAGTTGCGATGGCGCAGCGCATCCAGCTGACGGCCATCCACCAGCGGCGTGCCGAAGTAGCGCATCGGCTGCTGGTAGCCCTGCGCATGGGTCAGGGTCAGCTGCAGGTCCGTGCGCGGCTGCCACAGCAGTGCGCCGGAGAACGTCGCATCGTTGTTGCGGCCACGGTCGACCCAGCCACCGCTGTAATTGCCGCTCACATCAACCCAGTAGGCCAGCCCCGGCGTCAGTGCACCGCCGCTGCCGAAGCCCAGGCGCGCGGTGTCCTCGCTGCCCACGGTCACGCTGATCTCGTTCTCGATGGCACCGCGCGACGGCTTCTTCGGCACGATGTTGATGACACCGCCGATGGCACCGTCGCCATGGATGACCGAGGCCGGGCCGCGCAGCACTTCGATGCGCTCGATGGACCAGGTATCGAACGGGAAGGTGACGCCCACCCCGCCGTACTGGCGCAGGCCGTCGTACAGGCGCATCACCGACGCGCCATCGGTGAAGCCGCGGCTGGACAGCGCACTGAGGCCATTGCCGGGATGCGGCATCGCACTGATCGCACCCGCGCGGCTGATCGCATCGTTGAGGTTGCTGTCGCCGCGTTGTTCCAGCTGGTCGCGGTCGATGACGGTGAGCGCGGCCGGCGTCTGCAGCACGCTCAGGCCAACGGCCGAGCCCGCGCTGGGCACGGCAGACAGTGCGCCATGGCGGGTATCGACCACGCGCACGGTGTCCAGGGTGGTGGGGTCAGCGGCATCGGCGCGGGCCGGTGCGGTGTACAGGGCGCAGGCGCACAGCGCCGGCAGCGTCGCCCAGCGCAGGGCAACGACGTTCGGGTTCGTTTTCATGTTTCCACGGCATGCAATGCCGCCCCTTCAACGGGGGCAGCAGAAAGAAAGTCGCACGCGGATGCACCGGGCCATACCCGGCGGCTTCAATCAGCTCGACAACGCCGGGCGATGCCCAGCAGCTTCAAGAGAATCGGTAGCGCCGGGCCATGCCCGGCGGCTTTCGCGTGCGCGGCTCAGCCAGCGAACACCAGCGGCGGGCCACGCGCGCCCAGGGTTCCGCGCAGCCGCGAGGGCAGCGCTCTGACAGATCCTGCCAACGCCCGACACACCGGCGCCAAAGGCACCAGCAGCAGGAACGCCGCCACCAGCAGGGTGATCAGGCGTGCCGCGATCAGGCAGTACTCGCAGTCCACGCCCATTTCATGCTCGGCGTGTGGATCGACCGCCGGTTTGGCGGTGGTCTCGTCGTGCGCCATCGCCATCGCCATCGCGTGGTGGTCGTGGTGACCTTCCATCGCGTGCTGCGCGCGTTCGGCATGCGTGCCGTGGCCCATGGCGCTGTGGTCCATGGCGCCATGATCCATCGCACCATGATCCATGCCCGCCATCATCGGCACGGCAGCGTGCGCCGGCCCATGGGCCATCCAACGGCTTACCAGCGGGGCAAGCAGCACCAGCAGCATGGCAAGCCATGCCAGGGTCTGGAACCGGCGGTGGAATCGGGGGCGACGCACCCGCCCATTCTACGGCGCAGCGGCCAACCCTGGACCACGTTCAGGGTTTTGCCCCTGCGACACGGTGACGCAGGCCATCAACTCACGTACTGCGCCACGCCATTCCCGAACGACCAATTTTCCGGCTTCACTTCCACCAGATTGATGAACACGTCCTCGCGACGGATGCCCACCGCCTCATGCAAGCCATTGGCAATGCCCAGGTAGAGCGCCTTCTTCTGCTCCTGCGTGCGCCCCTCGCTCCAGGTGATCTGCACGCAGATGAAGTCATCGGTGCGGGCCACGCCCAGATAGCCGGGGTCGAAGACGAGGGTGCCCGGCTCGTGCTCCTGGAATACCTGGAAGCGATCGTTTTCCGGCACGCCCACCGCGCGCAGGGCCTGGTAGATCGCCTCCCCCACACGCTGCAGATAATCGGCGGATTTACCTTTGCGAAGATCGATACGGACGAGCGGCATGGTGGGACTCCAGAGCCAGAGCGGACAACCGTGGGGCGAGACTACGCCTGCCGGGGTCGGCGACACAGCGCATGGACGGAACGTCTGCTTTCATCCATGGCACGTTCGCGCGGGGCTGCGCCGGGTGACGTGATTGCCATCTGCCGGGGCTGTGTAACGGCACGGCTTGGTTCAGGTAGCGCGGCTGGCTACGCCATGGGTGCAGGTACACCGTCATGGCTGGCGTTGTTGCAACTTTCCTCACTGACTTCCGTGTTTGCACGAATCGATGATCGCCTCGCCAAGGCAGATTGCCTTGGTCGGGATTGGCGTCTCGAATAAACGAACAAGCTACTGGATGTTGCGATCTTGATCGCAGCAAAGAGAATGCACCGACTGCCCTCAATGGCGGGCGGTGCGTGGGGATCGCCAGATCCGCCAGGCCTTTTCTCCCAGTGAGCTTTTCTGCCTTGGTACGCCAACCCGCACCGTCCGCCGCCTTCACTTCCGAAGGTGGCTCTACGCCAGTGAGGGTTTCGCCATGAGCAATCGAACCGCATCCCACCCACGCCTGCACGCACTCATCGGCGACCTCGCCAACGACGTGCCCGAAGACCTCGCACGTGAGATCGAGTGCGCATTGAACGAACAGAATCTGCCCGTGCAGGCACCCACGTTCTTCGCCTGTCTCGATGCCATCCGCCAAGGTGATGGTGCAGATGGTCAGCCATGTCACGCCCGCAGGCTCGGCGCCGGCAATCACGCATCACTCAGTCGCTCGCTGGCGGGGCTCACCGCGCTGCTGGATCTTCTGCAGGCCGCTGACCGCGCGCGTGTCGAAGGCATTCCAGAAGAACAGCTGGGCAACTTCCACACCGATGGTTTGATCGTCGCGGCACGACAACTGGTGCGCGAGGCAACTCGCTGCTCGACTCAATGAAAAATGCTGGCCCGATCATACCCTGTCCGCACAGGGAGAAGATCGATAGTCACAGCTTCAATAGCGAAGTCAAGAAAGATACGGTGAGAAAAAGGAAGTAAACCCAATCATGTCAAAAATGAAAAGCATTTCAATTAAAATCATAGATGAAGGAACCACATACCGAGAAACATACTGAACCAACGTTTCAAAACGAACCCGAGCCCGAGAGAGGCCTGTCAGGTTGTAATCACGCCGCATTTCAAGCATTGCAAATGCATAGTCGTCTCTACTGTGATTCTCGGTATCAGTAACTATGTCCGAATATCTCTGCTGGTAAGCATCCAAAATTTCAGAATCGTCGGAAACCCTAGCTCGATCTCTGGCCAGAGACCTATTGAGCTCCTTTAGCTTATTACCACAGTCAGTTAAATTCTCGGACCTCACATCATAGCGAGCAGTCGCTATAACAATGGAGTAAACCAGAACAGCAACCGCCAAAAAAATAGACATCATATTCAGAACGCTTGGAGAGTATACCAACCTGACCCCAGAATTCTGCAAAAGCGGAATAAGCACAAGCCCCAAAGATAGAAAGGTAGTGGTAAAGAATGAAAACTTACTCTGCCAGTCGAGACGAGCGGCAGCATTGTATCTGCACTTTGCAGTCACTCGGATACTTAACTCAAGTCGTTCAATTGGAGTCTTCGACGGACGCTCCTTGTTCAACGATGAAAAAAGCCAACCCCAGAACGCGAGCAGCATCTTGCGATCGATAAATCCAAATACCTTGCACACCCCTTATCTCCCTGCAGCCTTAAAATACAGCATGTATTCCTTCACCCTTTTATCCGGGGCTCTACCCTGCCCCCTGTATACATAGTTGCTCGCAAATATGTCTATTTTTTCAAAATCCAATGAAGCCTCGTCAACAATCCGCTTCACATCCCCCAAGCCCGAGCTCGAGTAACTCCACAAGCAGTCCCATCCACTTCGCGCACAGGTTTTCAATATTTCCGAAATTTCTGCCTCAGACTCCCTCGATGAACGCGCGCCAAAAACAGATGCGAACCGAAGCCCCCCGCCCCTCTTTGGCATACGAGCTTTACCTGTCACAGCAACCGGCGAATATTTGCTAATGACCTCAAGAACGTGATAATACCGACTGTATTCATCGCGCGTATATGGCGGGTCTAAGTACAAGCAAGGGGTCCCTTCGTAACTCGCGGTCGGCATTCGCTCAACCGCGCTACGCCAGGGACCAGGGACGGTGTCAATTTCTTGCTTAACTCCTTCACTCTCTTCGGCGAGGCTCGTAAGCCTTGCATAAAACTCGTGCGTTACGGAAGCCAACCGCTGACGTAATAACGCAGCTAGATTTTTCTGGGCGACCAACGGGTTTGACACATCAAATCGCGGCTGCGCAAAGTGTCCAGCATAGGTAAACGCGCATGCACTGGCTGCACATATCAACGCGCCAAGCGCCCATTCCTTTTCCCGCTGACAGGCTATTTCATTTATAGCCTGCCTCAGACAATCCAACTCCACTGACTGCCGCCAACCAAAATACAGCCCGCCGTAGACTTGAGAGATCAAATGACCTTCAGCCCAAGCGCCGCTTACACTGTCAAAATCCCCCTTCCGCATCGCCGTCCAATCCAAATTATCTTGTATCGCATCCGCCAAAAATTCCCGCGCCGAATGACTGTCAATTTCAGAATTTGCAGCCATATCCTCCATCAAGATCTTGTCAGCATACTTTTCTGACAACGCCGCATAGCGATTGCGTGCAATATCAATTACAAAACCGGCCAACTCAATCGCACGCGACCTACCCAGTCCGCCACCCTGAACTTTTGCCAAGCATCTACTAAAACTCTGCGCATCAGACGCAATTACTGGATAGAACCTAGAAACAGCGCCTGATACAGCGCCGGAGCCAGCCATCAGATCAATAAAAACTCCGCCTGACCAGCACGCTGAGAGAACGTCAATTACCTCGCCAGACAGGGAGGCTTTCGACCCCATGTAGTTCGCGGATCTTGAAAAAATTACACCGCGCCCGTCCTGAATTTCTGCACGTCTAGATCTAGACGCCTTGATCTCAGCGGCTATCGAACTGGAATCGGAGTACAGGTAATACTGATCAAAATTCAGCAACGACCATTGCGAGCGCTCAATATCACCTATGGCTGATGCTTCACTTTCTTTCAGACCAGCATCGATCCATAGGGGCGACAATTGCATCCAAATACTTGGATCTCGCCCGTCAAGCGCCCCTCTCTCGTTATACACATATATTTGATCGGCTAACGAACATACGATTTCCGGCGGAAAGAGCTCCCCCTGCGCTGATGGCGCAGCTCGCTTCGATCTCACTTCATCCAATTCAGCAAGACGACCCATCTGTGAACGAGAGACCCATCCATTTCCGAGTTTATCCTCGATAGTTGGAAGGAGGCCACACGACACCCACCGAGTCTCCCTGGGAGACAGCTCTGAAACCGAAACAGCCCATTCGAAGGAACTCACAACGCCCTCCCCGCAACGAGGACTCTACCAAAATTCGTTTCAAAATCTGCAATGCGGCGCATCTCAGCACCTTCAAGGCAACCCATAAAACGATCAAACATAATATTCTTATGGAAATTCATCGCCCACACCCCCGCATGCTTAAGGTGTTTCGAAACAAACCCAATTGTTGAATATGGCTCTACAAAATAATGCATGGAATAGCAACCGACTACCGCATCAAAGTCCTCAGCCCCACTGAAAAATTCAGCATCACTAAGAACTTCCAACCCACGACTTTGAGCAACCCTTGCAATCTCAGCACTCAAATCGTAACCCACAATTCGAATAGAGCGCGCAGCTGAAGCCCGCAATATTAGCCCATCCCCACAACCAACATCCAACAGATTTAAGACGGGAAAGCCGTAGTATTGAATGCAAGTGTTGATCAAGAAATTGTAACAGTCGACATTTCTCTGAGTGTCAATGACTGATCCATATTCCGCGGAGAGAGATCCAAAAAGCTCCGAAACCGCAGCTCGATTAGATGACAATTCTGCAGCGACCCATACCGTCTCGAACAATCTGGCCAGACCAAGACTCTTCCAATAACGCTCATCTGGAGCACCGCGCCAAGAGAGAATTGATACGCCAGAACCACATCTCCGGAGTTCAACGTTCGCCTTCGAAAGCAACTTCCGATATTCATTGCTTTCAAATTTTACTACCAGTGTCCATAAACTAGTCACTCGAGGAATCCACAATCATCTTCGCAATCCGAGGATGAACGCCATCGACCCGCATGTGGAGACTCAGCGCAACGTACGTGACTGTACCTATTTCGACAGAAGATGATTTCATATCACTCCTTGACCGGAGCTCATCCATCATTCCCTCAGCAAATCGAATGGAACCAAACATACTGTATGGAAGACCAATAAAGGCCTCCACAGTGCGCCAAGTGAATACCCAATCAATTGCTCCTCGCGAATCGTCGCCAATGCGTGGAGACGCCCACACCGAAACGAGACCCTCGGGCGTGCATCGGCCATCCCGTACTCGATGAGGTACAACTAAAAGCGCTCTTCGAGTGGACTTCATTCCAGCGCTATCAACGTAGCAAGAGGCGAGCTCCTGGATGAAAGCGTCGTACTGTCCATCCTCACGCAACTTGCCCCCCAGTCGACTAGCCGGGTCAAGGAGAACACTTCTCGCGTACCGCGAAACATCCTCCTGTTGCTTCGCCAAGTATGAGGGAAGCACAAAACGTAATGGATCCTCCAATACGATTTTGAAAGAAGTGAGCTCACGAAGCTCTTGGTGAGCATCATCTGCGGACACTCGCTTCGCCTCTCTTCGGAGAATATCAATTACTGTCGGGTATGCCTGCCCCGCATTTTGGCACCTGACACCATCGACAGCACCCAAGTCAGCGCGATCGACACCGCTTCGCCTGAGAATCTCCGCAGCTTCCACCGCACTCGATTCCAGGATTTCATGCGGCTCCCAAACCAGCCCTGAATTTTCGTACAAAGCTGACACTAGAGATGAGAAATCTCCCACAACCTTTAAAGTCTTACTAATATGCTCCACCATATCCCGAACTTGATCAGAAGGGATACTGGACAGCGTAGACATTTCATCAATGTCCACATTAAAGCTCACACCCCTCAGTCGGCGAATTGTATCACTCTCCTCCGGGTTACTACCCCAACCGACAACGAAGCAGCCTCCCTTTTTACTCGCGGCAACCTTACAGACAAGCGCTACAGCAGCCTGCCAGAAATCGGGCAGCCCGCCGCCCGAGTTAGGGCGATCATCAACTACGACCAATTTAGAGAAGAAGTGTTCCGGGAGAATTGTTTTGTCTGGTAGGGCTGGCTGCGTATTGAACCCCACCTGCACGCCTATAATGGCGCCATCACGTGACGCCACATTCTGATCATAGACAGTGACCTCAGCATCCCCCCCGCCCTCCCCGGGCCTCTCCCATGCAGTTCTTCCATCTACATCTACACGAACGCCGAAATTTCCCACTGAAATCGAAATATGCATCGAGGGAGGGACAACCTCACCCGTTCTAGTCCGATTCTGAAGTAGTCCACTTGCAATTGCCAACGCGATTGCAGCGGCAGGAATTCTATGGGGGTTCCTCGCCCCAAGCAGAGCGGAAATTGAATATGTGGGAACGACTTCAACATCGAGCCATGAGATCGCTTTCTCGACTCGTTCCAGAATCGCCTTCTTGTCATCCGAACCTATGCGACGAGCAATCAGCTCGATCAAGCCAAGCCTCGGATCATTGAATGTCGAACGTTTTGACTGCGCGGTCCGGCGAATGAGAACTGTGCCCAGCTTCAAAAAATCGACAGCGGAGGTTGACACATCCTCGCTCGAAGCGGAAAGAGCGAATGATATCTTCCCCCTCCGCTTATCTGTCGAAGTCTCAACACGTGACGGAGAGTTCTCCGTTCGAGGCTTCCTCGTAGATGCTTCTGCCTTGCGCAGCGCCTCATCAATATCTGTGTAAGTAGGCTCCCCAGAGAGGAGCTCAACACCCATAGTTATATCGACATTAATAATGGCGCCATCAGTGGATTGGAAAGGAAAACTCATAATTCGCCCCTTCAGCTTCTGGAGGGCGTCCATCATCTCAAGGAGGCTGTCAGCGGGAAGGATCAGGTAAAACTCGTCACCACTTGGATGAAAGGGAATTCCACCAAATTCCCCACAGAGATTGTGCATTTCTCGATTGACCATGCGAATTGCCTCATCGCCTTTCGCATGCCCAGCATCATCGTTGAGCTTTTTAAAGTTGTCGAGATCCGCATAAATCGCAGCAACCCTAGAATCAACTTGATTTTCAACCAACCTGGAGACAGATCGACTCAGGGAGTTCCTGATCGATTCAAACTTCCAACCAACGCCGCCCATTGGCCTGATGTCATTACGCCACAGTGCCGGCGGCAATGCTCGCAGCTTATCCAACAGAGATTGCTCTGAAGATGTCTCTGGGAAATACTCACCATAAACTCGATACTCGATACCCTCGCTTACATTCCCCCTGACCAGCACTTTTGGAAGATCGTCGGTTGCGCCCCATACATAAATTTGATCCAAGTGCTGAATTTCGATGCGAATTCTTTTTGCGAATGTGTCGGACGCAATAGATGCAATTATCCTTGTAACCTCTCTTGGGGACAGAAGTATCGATTCGGCCTCATTGGTCAAATCCTCCAACTTTCTCGCAGCGTCGTATGCCATCTTCCCTGAACCCCCTTTTATTTACTGAAAAGTCTTTTCGCCCGCGCGACTATCTGAAGAGCTTGTATAGCGCCAGAAGTCGATGGATAATCGGCCTGGAATCTACTTGCAGCTCTCGCACCGTCCGAGGCGTTGGAAACGCAAACCCCAAAACCAACCGAACTCAGAAGCTCGATATCATTATCATTATCGCCAATTGCCATTACCGAATGTGCCGATATGTCAATGCTTGACAACATTACATTAAGACCCTGAGCCTTACTGGATCCGAATGGCCTTATCTCGACATACTTAGACCCACTGCGAGTTAAGGAGATCTCCTCCACCCCAGAAAGTCCATTTGCAATATTCAATTGCACATCAGGATCATCACTCCATGCAAGAGCGGCAACACAAATAGCGCCTGATTGCAGAGATTCCGGAAGTGAGACGGGGAGCCCGTTAAATTCCCGATGCGGCGGAGATGATCCACCATGAAAAACAGCCCACTCTTTTTCAAGCCGTCCGTCGAAACTATATGCAATCCAGTATGTCAGAACAGATGCACCCAACTCCTCAATCGTCCGGACAATTTCTCGCACTGCACCCATTTCAATATGGACGGAGTGCAGAATAGTTCCCGATGAGGTCAAGACCACCCCTCCATTATAGATAATGAATGGAAGATCTTTGTTTCTTGAAACTGCGCTAATTATGGGAAACGCCCCGAATGCCGCACGTCCCGTTGCAATGGAGAGAGGAACTCCACGCCCCTTGAGCCTGTTCACTACGCCGAGACGCAGATCCCAGGCCCCTGACAGAGGCACGTCATCGGAGCTTGAAAGCAACGTACCATCCAGATCCAGTATCGCCAGCTCAACTTTAGAGAACTCTCTAAATTCATCAGGGTCCGACATCGCATTAGGAAGACGCATAGTTCACTTATCCACAATAAAGAGATGATGCTTAGATGCACGACTTCGAGGAACTGTCGTATAACTGGCCGCATCAATGGTCAGCGCTTCGACTTTTCCATGGCAAGAAAGCATTTCTCTCATGTGATCCAAAGATACATGTGCCCCTTCACAGTAGTGCAACACACAACGCCGCCACTGCACCGCCGCGACAAGTCTTTGAACGTACTCCAAACTCCAAGACTTTTCTCTAGAATTTCCACCTTTTGAGCGCAGAATGGGGACGCCAGCCATACTACGGCCATCAGTTTTGGGGCGCTTCAGACTCGCCAGACTTTCGGGAAAATGATAATAGCGCGAGTAATCTCGTGAATTATACGGAGGGTCTAGATAGAGCAGATCGAAGCTATCCCCCCCTAGAACTTCAATTGCGTCACCTCGAATCGCGCGACCAGGTGGTCCCGCAGCAGGAACATCCAGCCAACTAAACTCGAATGACTTTATAGCCCGCCTATCCCATTCCTTCAGGTATGCATAGTAGGTGCCCGCGGTATTAGCGCAACGGTCTGCGCTGTTAACCAGCGATGCAACAAGGTGACACTCCTCAGACTTTGACAAGAGCCCTTTCGACTTCCACGATGCGATACTCATCCAGATACCGGATATTTTTGCAGCGTTAGCTCTCGTAAAAAATTTTCTTTCAGTCGAGAACTCCCGAACAATCCATGATCGATGATCTGATAGTTCACGGATATGCAAGAGCAAGTCGGCCACTGACGCCACTCCCAAGTATTGCCTGAGAGCCAAGTAGTAAGGTCGTCGCCCAAGCACCACTCGCGTATGTTGGAATGCGTGAGGCATCCCGAGCACATCGCACGTGGTTACTTGAATGCCCTCGTTGCGCAGTGCTACTCCGATGGTACCAAGCCCACCAAACGCGTCCGCAGCGGTACGCGCATCGATACCCGAAAGGCTTGCGCGGACAACTGCGTCCAGGGTGGACGATTTGGTGCCGAAGTAGCGCAATCTAATGTCCCTGTGACTGATTCCTCTGCACTAGTATCCGCTTCACAAGGCAGGGAAGTCGACAGGCGAGATGGAAAGCACGCAACAAAAAAGCCCCCATTGCTGGAGGCTTCTTTCGTTCTGCAACATGGTGGGCGGTACAGGGATCGAACCTGTGACCCTTGCCGTGTGAAGGCAATGCTCTACCGCTGAGCTAACCGCCCGGTGTGTTGCTGAGCCGCTCATTATAGGGGCTTTTCAGAGGCCGTCAACAGTTTTTCACATTTGTGTTCACGGGCCTTTTCGAGGCCTGCAGCCGAGCATGGCTCGGCTCTACTGCACTGCGGTCTGCGGCCGTTTTCGAGCGCAGGAGTCGAGCATGGCTCGACTCTACAGAACAGCGGTTCACGGGTGTCTCGAAGGCGCCGCCGGGCATGGCCCGGCGCTACCTCACATCGTGTGCGTCGGCTTGTCCGAGCTGGTCAGGCCGGCCAGCAGGGTCTCGATCTTGTGGCGCACGTTCTCGCCTTCCTGGCCGTCGGCCAGCTGCACGCCGATGCCGGCCACGCGGTTGCCCTGTGCGCCGGCGGGGGTCACCCAGATCACCTTGCCGGCCACCGGCAGGCGCTCGCTGGAATCGGGCAGGGTCAGCAGCAGGAACACTTCGTCGCCCAGAAAGTAGCGCTTGGGCGTGGGTACGAAGATGCCGCCATTCTTCACGAACGGCATGTACGCGCTGTACAGCGCGGCTTTATCCTTTACAGCCAGGGACAGGATGCCCTGGCGGGCGTTGCTGGCACTCATCGATTTCCCCTTGCGGCAGGCCGCTCGTTCACCTTGTTCCAGGCCAGCAGCAACTCGACCACCGCAAGGTCTGCACGCACGGTAGTGCGCAGCAGGTCGCGGGTGCGGTTGGCAGCATCGAACCAGGCTGCAAGCTTGTGCAATCGGTCCGGCGCGGTCAAGGCGTCGGTGCTGGCCTGGGCCAGCGCCAGATCGGCGGCAAAGCGCAGGCGCAGGGCCGCGTTCTCATCGCCACACCACTTCTGCGCCAGCTCCACTGCGCCGGTCTTGCCGGTGGCCAGCTGTTCCAGGTCGCGGCCGACGTCGCGGCGCAGGCTCAGACCGTCTTCGCGCAGCCAGTTGTCGGCCTGGCCGGGATGGCCGCGCGCCGCGTCCAGCGCTTCGCGCGCGGCCGCTTCGCTGTGGCCCTGCAGCTGCAGCCAGGCCATCGCTTCATCGCGCGGCGGCAGCTTGAACTCCAGGCGCTGGCAGCGGCTGCGCACGGTCTGCGGCAGACGCGCCGGGTCGCTGCTGATCAGCCACAGGTAGCGGCCGGGCTGCGGTTCTTCCAGGGTCTTCAGCAGGGCGTTGGCGGCCGAGCGGTTGATGGCATCGGCCGGGTCGACGATCACCACCTGGGCAACGCCGTACTGCGGGGTCAGCGCCAGCTTGTTGGTGATCTCGCGCACCTGCTCGATGACGATCTCGGTGCGCAGCTTGTCGCCGCTCTTGTTCGGAACGAAGCTGACCAGCTGCAGATCCGGATGGGTACCGGCGGCGATCAGCTGGCGCGTGCGCGTGGCGTGCGCGGCATCGCCACGGGCCAGCACGTGGTCGGCCAGAGCCAGCGCGACCTCACGCTTGCCCAGGCCGGCCGGGCCGCAGATCAGCAGGCCATGGCCTAGCCGGTCGGCATCCAGTGCGGCGACGGTCTGGTCGAAGGCGCGCTGCTGCCAGGGCGAAAAGCTCATGCGCCCTCCCCGGCCTGCAGCCAGCGCTCGACGCTGGCCACCACATCGGCGGCCACGCGCTCCTGCACCTGGCCGGCATCGATCAGGGCAAAGCGCTGCGGATCCTGCCGGGTGCGGCTGCGGAAGACTTCGCGCACGCGCTGGAAGAAATCGTCCTGCTCGCTCTCAATACGGTCCGGCCACAGGTCACGGCCATTGGCGCGGGCGCGGCCCACGGCCACGTCCACATCCAGCAGCAGGGTCAGGCCCGGCAGCAGGCCGACCGCGCGGCGCTCCAGGTCGGCAATCCACTGCGGGTCGAGGCCACGGCCACCGCCCTGGTAGGCGTAGCTTGAATCGGTGAAGCGATCGCTCAGGACATAGGCGCCGCGCTGCAGTGCCGGCTGGATGACCTGGCGCACGTGCTGGGCGCGTGCGGCGAACACCAGCAGCAGCTCGGCTTCGGCGCTGAGCGGTTCGGCGGCGATCTCCGCGTCGGGCTTCAGCACCAGGCCGCGGATGCGCTCGGCCAGCGGCGTACCGCCCGGCTCGCGGGTCAGCACGACCTCGTGGCCGTGGCTGCGCAGGCAATCGCGGATGGCGTTGATGGCGGTGGTCTTGCCCGCGCCCTCGCCGCCTTCCAGGCTGACGAAACGCGGATGGCGAAGCAGCGCGGAACTCATTGCGCCGGGGTCTCCTTGGTACGTTGCTGGCGCAGCTGCTGCAGGTAGCGGGCTACGGCGGCGTTGTGCTGGTCCAGGCTGGGCGAGAACACGTGCGCGCCACTGCCATCGCCCACGGCGACGAAGTACAGCGCATCGCCGGCGGCCGGCTGTGCGGCGGCCATCAGCGCATCGCGGCTGGGCATGGCGATCGGGGTCGGGGTCAGGCCCGCACGGGTGTACGTGTTGTACGGCGTATCGGTGGTCAGGTCGCGGCGGCGGATGTTGCCGTCGTAGGCCGTGCCGATGCCGTAGATGACGGTGGGATCGGTCTGCAGGCGCATGCCGATCTTCAGGCGGCGCATGAACACCCCGGCGATCTGCGGGCGCTCGCTGGCCAGCGCGGTTTCCTTTTCGATGATCGAGGCGAGGATCAGCAGCTCGTAGGGGCTGTTGATCGGCAGGTCGGCGGCGCGGCTTTCCCAGGCCTCGTCCAGCGCTTTTTCCATCGCGGCATGGGCGCGCTTGAGCACGTCCATGTCACTGTCGCCGCGCTGGTAGACGTAGGTCTCCGGCAGGAAGCGGCCTTCCGGATGCTGGCCGCCGAAGCCCAGGCGCTGCATCAGTGCGGCGTCATCCAGGGTGTCGGTGGTGTGCAGCAGCGGCTCGGCGCGCTTCAGCGCGGCACGTACCTGGCGGATGTTCCAGCCTTCGACAATGGTAACGCGGTGCTGCAGCACCTTGCCGGCACGCATGCGCAGCAGCAGCTCGCGCGGGGTCAGGCTGTTGTCCAGCGCGTACTCGCCCACCTTCAGCTTGCCGGCGGCATCGAGCTGGCGGGCCAGCAGCTGCCACTGGGTGTCCTGGCCTTCGTCCACGCCGGCCTCGCGCAGCTTGCGCAGCACGCTGTTCATGCCATCGCCGCTGGCGATGACCACGCTCTCGGCGGACGGGGTGATGTGGCGGTCTGCGAACTGGCCCTGCTGGTAGAAGAACCACGCGCCCGCGCCGGCGAGGACGGCGCCCAACACCACCACCAGCGTGACCACGAACAGACACCCGCGCTTGGCTCCCGCCATGGACTACCTCTGAATGCGATTCCGCCGTGCAGGATACCGTGCCGGGTGGTGTGGGGTCATGACCGGGGTGGCCTCCGACCCCGCTTCGCCCACCGGGGATCCGGTTACCCCTGCTGCCCCAGCGCCCGCAGCAGGCCGCGGGCCTTGGCGCGGGTCTCGTCCAGTTCCTTGTCCGGGTCCGAGTCGACCACGATGCCGGCGCCGGTACGGAAGCTGACTTCGTGCCCGTCCACCTCGGCGGTGCGGATGAGGATGTTCAGGTCCAGGTCGCCATCGCGGTTCAGCCAGCCGAAGGCACCGGTGTAGGCGCCGCGCGGCACCTGTTCCAGCTCGCTGATGATCTGCATGCAGCGCACCTTGGGGCAGCCGGTGATGGTGCCGCCGGGGAAGGTCGCGGCGATCACCTCGCCCGGGGTGACTTCGGGGCGCAGGTGGCCGCTGACATTGCTGACGATGTGGTGCACGTGGGCATAGCTTTCCACGGTCATCAGTTCATCGACGACCACGGTGCCGGGCAGGCAGATGCGGCCCAGGTCGTTGCGCTCCAGGTCGATCAGCATCACGTGCTCGGCGCGTTCCTTGGGGTGGCCGACCAGTTCCTGGATGCGCGCGGCATCGTCGTCGCCTTCAAAGCGCGGGCGGGTGCCGGCAATCGGCCGGGTCTGCGCGTGGCCGGCATGCACCGACACCAGCCGTTCCGGCGAGGAACTGACCACATGGCGGCCGTGCGCGCTGAACAGGCCGGCGAACGGTGCCGGATTGGCACGACGCAGCTGCGCATACAGCGCCTGCGGGCTGACCGGCGCGGCGAATTGCGCGCTCCAGCGCCGCGACAGGTTCACCTGGAACACGTCGCCGGCACGCAGGTACTCGATCACCCGGCGCACGCCGTCGGTGAAGCGCTGCGGTGCGTCCTCGCCCACCGACTGCGGCGGCTGCCAGCCCTGCCCTGCTTCGGACAGCGCGGCCGAGGCCTGCGCCACCAGCGCGTCCAGCAGGGCCTGTTCGCCGGCTTCGGCGATGACGAAGCTGGCGTCGTTCTCATGGTCGTGCAGCAGCGCGGCCGGGCAGCGCAGGGCCAGCGCGGTCGGGCGGCCGTCATCGCGCGCACGCGGCGGCAGCACGGTTTCGATCTGGCTGGCCACTTCGTAGTCGAGCATCAGCGCCCAGCCGCCGCGGAACGGCAGGCTGTGGCTGCGGTCATGCGGCAGGCGCGCGGCCTGCCAGGCGCGGTCGAGCACCTGCAGAAAGCTGCCCGGCTGCACGGCATCGTGCTGGTCGCGCACCTGGCCGTCGGCGTCCAGCCGCAGGCAGTCGCCCTGCGCGGCCAGCAGCAGGCTCCAGCGGCCCTGGGCGGTGCCCGAGGCGGTGGATTCCATCAGCAGCGGGAAGCGCGCCGGGTCGTGCTGCTGCAGGGCCAGCAGGTCGATCGGGTGCGGCAGCGGGTGGATCAGCGGGGCGTGGGTCATGGCGGCCAGTTCGGGGGTTCAGATGCACGGAAGCCGCCTTGCGGCGGCTCCCTCGTGCGTGAGGCACGTTCAGTCGAGCATGACTCGACTCTACAACCTCGGTCAGACGCGCTTGAAGATCAGCGTGCCGTTGGTGCCACCGAAGCCGAAGCCGTTGGACATCACCACGTCGACCTTGGCCTGGCGTGCTTCGTTGGGCACGTAATCCAGGTCGCAGCCTTCGCCCGGCTGTTCCAGGTTGATGGTCGGCGGAATGACGTTGTCCTGCAGCGCCATCACCGAGAAGATCGCTTCCACGCCGCCGGCGGCACCCAGCAGGTGGCCGGTCATCGACTTGGTGGAGCTGACCATCATCTTGTAGGCGTGGTCGCCGAAGGCGGCCTTCATCGCCATGGTTTCGCCCAGGTCGCCCAGCGGTGTGGAGGTGCCGTGTGCGTTGAGGTAACCGACCTGGTCCGGGCTCACGCCGGCATCGCGCATGGCCATGGCCATGCAGCGGGCAGCGCCTTCGCCGTTCTCGCTCGGCGCGGTCATGTGGTACGCGTCGGAGCTGGCGCCGAAGCCAGCCAGTTCGCAGTAGATCTTGGCGCCGCGTGCCTTGGCGTGCTCGTACTCTTCCAGCACCAGGATGCCGGCACCGTCACCCAGCACGAAGCCGTCGCGGTCCTTGTCCCACGGGCGCGAGGCCTGTTCCGGGGCATCGTTGCGGGTGCTCATGGCCTTCATCGCGCAGAAGCCTCCCAGGGCGGTCGGCGAGGAACCGCGCTCGGCGCCACCGGCCACCATCACGTCGGCATCGCCGTACTGGATCATGCGCATCGCGGTACCGATCGAATGGTTCGAGGTCGCGCACGCCGAGACCGCCGAGAACGACGGACCCTTCAGGCCGGTAATGATGCTCAGCTGGCCCGGCAGCATGTTGATGATGGTCTTGGGCACGTAGAAGGGCGAGATCTTCTTGCCCTCGTGGAAATCGATGGTCTGCTCTTCGATGCCCAGCAGGCCGCCGATGCCGGCGCCGACGATGGCGCCGATGCGCTCGGCGTTGGCTTCGGTGATCTCCAGGCCCGCATCATGCAGGGCCATGAAGGAGGCACCGAGGCCGTAATGGATGAACGGGTCCATCTTTTTGGCATCCTTGCCGCTGACCCGGTACTTGCCGAACAGTTCGTTGTCGGCGGTGATGTCAAAGCCTTTGACCTCACCTGCAATCTTGGTGGTGAACCGATCCAGGTAGGCATCAGAAACGTTGGTCAGCGGACCGATGCCCGAACGACCATGGGTGATGCCTTCCCAGCTGCTGGCCAGATCATTGCCCAACGGCGAGACGATACCCAGACCGGTTACGACGACGCGACGCTTCATTGCTGATTCTCCTGACCCGATGATGTCAACGGGCAACTCGGTTTGCTTCGATGTGATGCTCAAACACACGGGGCCGCAACTGCGGCCCCATGGGGTGCGGTGCGCGGCGAGCGGAACCCGCGCGCGCACTGCCGTCTGACATCAGGCCTTGACGTGGGCCTTGATGTAGTCGATGGCGGCCTGCACGGTGCTGATCTTCTCGGCTTCTTCGTCCGGGATCTCGCACTCGAACTCTTCTTCCAGGGCCATCACCAGCTCAACGGTGTCCAGCGAGTCAGCGCCCAGGTCATCGACGAACGATGCGCTGTTGGTGACTTCTTCTTCCTTGACGCCAAGCTGTTCGACGACGATTTTCTTGACGCGTTCTTCGATGGTGCTCATGGGGTATCGCTCCAGATGGAGTAGTGGTTCAAAAGTGATCGCCATCGGATGGCGATGGCCGTGGGATAGTGTAGTGGAAACCGGCGGGGCCTTGCATGCATGCAAAAAACCCAGCAGATCAACCACTTGCGGCGCAATCCATGCGCCCCTTGCTTACGGCATGTACATGCCGCCGTTCACATGGAGGGTTTCGCCGGTGATGTAGCCGGCCGCCGGGCTGGCCAGGAAGGCCACCGCATGGGCGATGTCTTCCGGCGAACCGAGGCGTTCGAGGGCGATGTCGTTGATCAGGGCGGTGCGGGCTTCTTCCGGCAGCGCCTTGGTCATGTCGGTATCGATGAAGCCGGGGGCCACGACATTGACGGTGACGCCGCGCGAGCCGATTTCCTTGGCCAGCGACTTGCTGAAACCGATGATGCCGGCCTTGGCAGCGGCGTAGTTGGCCTGGCCGGCGTTGCCGGTCACGCCCACCACCGATGCGATGTTGATGATGCGGCCCTTGCGCGCCTTCATCATGCCGCGCATGACGGCCTTGCTGGTGCGGAACACGCTGGTCAGGTTGGTGTCGATGATCGACGCCCAATCGTCTTCCTTCATGCGCATCAGCAGGTTGTCGCGGGTGATGCCGGCGTTGTTGACCAGGATCGAGATCGCGCCGAATTCCTTGGCGATGCCGTCCAGCACGCTGTCCAGCGCGGCGGCGTCGGTGACGTTCAGCGCGCGGCCGTGGCCGCCGTGGGCCGCCAGGCGTTCGCCGATCGCGGCAGCGCCGGATTCGGTGGTGGCGGTGCCGATGACGGTGGCGCCCTGGGCGGCCAGCAGATCGGCGATGGCGGCACCAATGCCACGGCTGGCGCCAGTGACCAGTGCGATTTCACCCTGCAGGGGCTTGCTCATGATGTTGTCCTCAGACGTGGGCAGCGACCGCGCCCGTGCCGCTTGCAGCGGCCACCGGCACGGTCGGCAGGAACAGGGGGATCAGGCCGACCACGCCTCGCGGGCGCCTTCGAAGTCGCCCGGGGTCGCAAGGGAACGGCCGTCGATGGTCTTGTCGATGCGCTTGACCAGGCCGGTGAGCACCTTGCCCGGACCGCACTCGGCGATCTGGGTGATGCCACGGGCGGCCAGGGCCTGCACGCAACCGGTCCACTGCACCGGCTGGTACAGCTGCTGCACCAGGGCGGCACGGATGGCGTCGACACCGTCGTGCACCTTGGCATCGACGTTCTGCACCACCGGCAGCTGCGGCACCTGCCAGGACAGGCCGGCCATCACTTCAGCCAGGCGGTTGGCGGCTTCGCGCATCAGCGGGGTGTGCGAGGGCACGCTGACGGCCAGCTTCACGGCCTTGCGCACGCCCTTCTCGGCCAGCAGCGCCAGCGCGCGGTCGACCGCAGCGGCGTCGCCACCGATGACGATCTGGCCCGGCGAGTTGAAGTTGGCCGGCACCACGACCTGGCTGCCAGCGGCTTCGGCGCAGACGTCCAGCACCAGCTGGTCTTCAGCACCGAGCACGGCGGCCATGGCACCGACGCCGGCCGGCGCGGCTTCCTGCATCAGCTGGCCGCGCAGGCGCACCAGGTGCGCACCGTCATGCAGGCTCAGCGCGCCAGCAGCGACCAGGGCGGTGTATTCGCCCAGGCTGTGGCCGGCCAGCACCGACGGGCGCGGACCGCCGACGGCGTTCCAAGCGCGCCACGCGCCGACGCTCGCCGCGAGCAGGGCCGGCTGGGTGTATTCGGTACGGTTGAGCATTTCCTCCGGGCCACCCTGGGACAGCGCCCACAGGTCGACGCCGGCACCATCGGATGCTTCGGTGAAGGCTTCACGCACCTGCGGGTGCAGCTCGGCCAGCTCGGCCAGCATGCCCACGGACTGCGAGCCCTGACCGGGGAAGACAAATGCGAGGGTGGATACGGTCACGCGGTCATCCGCTTGTTGCAATCGAAGCGGGCCATGATAAGGGCGAATCCCTCGTGTCGTCTGTACGTGCGCGTATGCAGGGCGTATGGACCCACGAAGGGGTCGGATTCCTTTGCCCCCTGCCCGGCGAACGGGTCCGGTAGCGCCGGGCCATGCCCGGCGGACCGCGATCAGCAGAACAGCTGCAGGATGTCGAGCTCGCCATCGGCGAACCAGTCCACGCACAGCCCCACCACCATGATCAGGCCCAGCGTGGTCGCGCCATGGGTGATGAAGATCGATTGCGCCAGCGCGCGCGCCGAGCGGCCCAGCTTCATGCAGACGCGGGCCAGGCCCTGCAGCCGGCCACTGACCGAATGCACGTGCGCGCGTACCGGCGCCTGCACACCATCCATGGCCTCGGCCATCATCGCCTGCAGGTGCTGTGGACGGTCGGCGTAATACTTGGCCACGCCATAGCCGAACATCAGCCAGTCCCGCGCCTGCGCCTCGGCCAGGTCCATCACTTCCAGCGGGTCTTCCTCGAAATCGATGAAGCCCACGTTCTGGCCGTCCCAGGTGAGGTTGCGCGGCACCGGCTGGCCGAAATAGGCGCCACGGGCATGGGCTTCGGCGAGGGCCTTCATCGCGGCGGCCACCAGCCGGTCACGACCGGCGTCATCGGCTTCGCGCAGGCAGGTATTGAAAGAACCGCCGTTGTCGCCGATCACCAGCGCAGCATGGCCGCTGCCGATCACTTCGGGCACGTTCACGCCCTGCGCGTGCAGCTCGCCCAGGCGACGCGCTTCGGTCGCGCGCGCGGCATCGCCTCCGCGGTGCGGCGGCGGGCGCAGGGCATCGAGGTGGAAGCGGCGGGCGATGAAATTGAGAAGGCCCAGGGCGAATGCGCGGCCTCCCTTGCCGTACTGCTTCAGCCAGGCGCGCTGCCCTTCGATGACGATGGGCTCAACCATGACGGATCTCCTGAACGCGTTACGGCCCCAAAGGGGCCGTAACGACAGACTTCACGTTGTCGTAACTACGCTATCAATAGCGCAGCAGGGCCGAACCCCACGTGAAGCCGCCACCGAAGGCTTCCAGCAGCAGCAGCTGGCCACGCTCGACCTTGCCCGAACGCACTGCGGCGTCCAGCGCCAGCGGCACTGAGCCGGAGGAGGTGTTGCCGTGGCGGTCGACGGTGACCACGACCTGGTCCATCGACATGTCCAGCCGCTTGGCGGTGGCTTCGATGATGCGCAGGTTGGCCTGGTGCGGGATCAGCCAATCCAGGTCGGACTTGCCCAGGCCGTTGGCCTCCAGGGTTTCGTCTACGACCGAGTCCAGCGCCTTGACGGCGTACTTGAACACGTCGTTGCCCTTCATGTTGATGGTACCGCCGCCGTTGCCGCTGCCATCCTTGAAACCGACCGACACGCCGACCGGGTTCCACAGCAGCTCTTTCTTGCTGCCATCGGAATGCAGGTGGGTGCTGAGGATGCCGGTTTCTTCGTCGGCCTTGAGCACGACCGCGCCGGCACCGTCGCCGAACAGCACGCAGGTGGTGCGGTCTTCCCAGTCGACGATGCGGGTCAGCGTTTCGGCGCCGATGACCAGAACGTAGCGGGCATCACCGGAACGGATGAACTTGTCGGCCACGCTGAGCGCGAACACGAAGCCCGAGCAGGCCGCGTTGACGTCGAAGGCGGGGCAGCCCGACGCACCGAGCTTGGCCTGGATCAGGCACGCGGTGGAAGGGAAAATAAGGTCAGGGGTGGTCGTACCGACCACGATCATGTCGAGCTGGGAAGCGTCGATACCGGCCGCTTCAAGCGCACGCACCGCGGCGTGGTAGCCGAGGTCGCTGGTGGTTTCGCCTTCGGCCGCGATGTGCCGTTCACGAATACCGGTGCGCGACTGGATCCACTCGTCCGAGGTTTCGACCATTTTTTCCAGGTCGGCGTTGGTCAGGACTTTTTCCGGCAAATAGCTACCGGTGCCCGCGATCCTCGAGTAGATCCGCTTGCTCATCATGTTTCCTGTTGCGCAGGCTGCCGATCACCGGCATGCCCGGGGAAGAAGGCAAAGGCCGCTGCCCTGGGGCAGCGGCCTTTCGGCACATCAATCTTCTTCGACGGCCGAGGTCTTGGTCTGGATGACCTTCTTGCCGCGGTAGAAACCGTCAGCAGTGATGTGGTGACGCAGGTGCACTTCGCCGGTGGTCGGGTCGGTCGACAGCTGCTTGGCGCTCAGGGCGTCATGCGCACGGCGCATACCGCGGCGGGACGGGGTGACACGGGATTTCTGGACAGCCATGGGATTGCTCCAAACTCGGTTCGATTTGCTTCGTCGTATCGTCGCGCAGGACGCCAGCGCCCAGCACACTTTCGCTTTCGCCGCAGCCGCCGACGACAATCCGGCTGCTAATGCTTTTACTCTTTCTTCAGTGCCGCCAACGCCGCAAACGGGTTGGCCTGCTTCGTTTCTTCTTCGGTCGGTGCCCAGTCCTTGTTGACTGCCTCACCGTCCGGCGACAGCGGTACCACGGGTACCGCCAGCACCAATTCATCCTCGACCAGGTCCAGCGGACGCAGTTGCCCATCTTCCGGCACCAGCAACGCCTCGTACTCCTCGGGCAGGGACGATTCCTCGTCCTCGTCGCGGATCAGGCCAAGCCTCTGGGTCATCTTCACCGGCAACAGGAATCGCTGCATGCTGCGCTGACAGGTCAGCGGCAACGCGGTATCGATGGTCAGTTCCACATAGGATACCCGCAAGACGTCGTCGTGACCGAATTCAAGCGAGTAATTACACTCACCGTCGGTATCGGCGACCAACCCTTGCAGGCGAGTCAAATCAGCCAAAGAGACCTGGCCGTCGAAGCGCCTTCGCGCTACGACCATCCGCCAAGCATCCAGCGTTTCGGGCACGTTCGCGGACATAAGCCGCTGAATACTAAGGATCGGGACCGTCGCTGTCAAATGCCCGCCATACAGGGGCTTGCTGGCAGCCTCGGCGCCGGGCCAGACTTCCGCACCCTGCCCCGGAATTGTCGCATGCCTGCCCTGCTCCTGGCCTCCACCTCCCGCTACCGGCGCGAGCTGCTGCAGCGCCTCGGCCTGCCCTTCGACTGCGCAAGCCCGGCGGTGGACGAGACCCCGCAGGCGGGCGAAGCCCCGCTGGCCCTGGCCGGGAGGCTGGCGGCTGCCAAGGCCGCCGAGGTCGCCGCGCGCCACCCCGGCGTCTGGGTGATCGGCTCGGACCAGGTGGCGGACCTGAACGGCCAGCCGCTGGGCAAGCCGGGCACGGCCGAGGCCGCCTGCGCCCAGCTGGCGGCAATGGCCGGGCAGACGGTGCGCTTCCACACCGCCATCAGTCTCACGCGCGATGGAGAATCGTTCGCGTCCATGGACCTGACCGAGGTGCGCTTCCGCCCGCTGCAGGCGCGGGAGATTGCCCGCTACGTGGCCGCCGAGCAGCCGCTGGACTGCGCCGGCAGCTTCAAGTGCGAGGGTAGATCGAGAGAGCGG
>NZ_QETL01000052.1:0-26285 GCF_003105135.1 Stenotrophomonas sp. SPM
CGACCAAGCCCCCATGGATGGGTTCACGACGTCCCCCTCAACCGGACCCACCCCGCCATCCCTCAGGAAACCGGCTTCTGCCGTTGCTCTGGCTTTTAGCAGGTGCAGGGCTGCAAGCCCTGCTGGAACACTCCATATCGCACTCCCGGCCGATTACCGCATTCGAGCCGCCCGATAGTGCACATCCCCTCACGCCCGCCGGGCGGATGATCCGAAGGTCTGCCCCCACGGCACCCCGGAGTCCCTTTCATGTCCCACGTCAGCCCCGACGCACTCCCCCAGTACACCGCCGCGGAGAAACGCCACCGCGTGTTCGCCATCATGTCGGCCTCGTCCGGCAACCTGGTGGAATGGTTCGACTTCTACGTCTACGCGTTCTGCGCCATCTACTTCGCCGGCGCGTTCTTCCCCGCCTCCAACCCGACCGTGCAGCTGCTCAACACGGCAGGCGTGTTCGCTGCCGGCTTCCTGATGCGGCCCATCGGCGGCTGGTTGTTCGGGCGCATCGCTGACCGCCTCGGTCGCAAGAAGTCCCTGCTGATCTCGGTCAGCATGATGTGCGGCGGCTCGCTGATGGTCGCCTGCCTGCCGACCTACGCCACCATCGGTGCGATGGCACCGGTGCTGCTGCTGGTCGCGCGTCTGATCCAGGGACTGTCGGTCGGCGGCGAATACGGCACCACCGCCACCTACATGAGCGAGGTCGCGCTGCGCGGCCAGCGCGGCTTCTTCTCGTCTTTCCAGTACGTCACCCTCATCGGCGGCCAGCTGCTGGCGGTGCTGGTCATCGTCATCATGGAAGCGCTGCTCAGCGAGGCCGAGATCCGCGCCTGGGGCTGGCGCATCCCGTTCGTGCTCGGCGCCGTCGCCGCCGTGGTCGCGCTGCTGCTGCGCCGTACCCTGCACGAAACGCAGAGCGAGGCCGACCGCGATGACAAGGACGCCGGCAGCCTGTCCGCGCTGTTCCGTGACCACAAGGCCGCGTTCTTCACCGTGCTCGGCTACACCGCCGGCGGCTCGCTGATCTTCTACACCTTCACCACCTACATGCAGAAGTTCCTGGTCAACACGGTGCACCTGCCGATCAAGACCGCCAGCTACGTCATGACCGGCGCGCTGTTCCTGTACATGTGCATGCAGCCGCTGTTCGGCATGCTGTCCGACCGTATCGGCCGCCGCACCAGCATGATGCTGTTCGGTGCGCTGGGCGCACTCACCACCGTGCCGATCCTGATCACCCTGCAGCACGTCAGCAGCCCGTGGGCGGCCTTCGGCCTGATAGTGCTGGCGCTGGCCATCGTCAGCTTCTACACCTCCATTTCCGGCATCGTGAAGGCCGAGATGTTCCCGCCGCAGGTGCGCGCGCTCGGCGTCGGCCTGGCCTATGCCATCGGCAACGCGATCTTCGGCGGCAGCGCCGAGTACGCCGCGCTGGGCCTGAAGAGCCTGGGCCATGAGCAGCTGTTCTTCTGGTACGTCACGGTGATGATGGTGGTGGCCTTCCTGGTCAGCCTCCGCCTGCCGCGCCAGGCCCGTTACCTGCACCACGACCACTGAAGGGCAAGGGAGGACAGCGCCGCCGATCTGCGGTACAAGATGACCGTTGCTACCTCGATCCGTACCGATGTCCTTCCCTTCCGACGCCGATCTCAACGCCCAGGCCGCCGCGCTTGGGCAGCGCCTGCAGCAGGCCGCGCTGCAACTGGTCACCGCCGAAAGCTGCAGCGGTGGCTGGATCGCCAAGTGCATGACCGATATCGCCGGTTCCTCGGCGTTCTTCGACTGCGGCATGGTGGTCTACAGCTATGAAGCCAAGCAGCGCCTGCTGGGCGTGCGCGCGCAGACCCTGGAACAGTTCGGTGCGGTCAGCCGCGAGGCCGTGCTGGAAATGGTGTCCGGCGCGCTGATCAATTCCGGCGCCGGGATCGCCGTGGCGGTGACCGGCATCGCCGGGCCCGGCGGCGGCAGCCCGGACAAGCCGGTGGGCAGTGTCTGGATCGGCTGGAAGCGCCGCGGTGGCTATGCCCGCGCCGAGCTGTTCCAGTTCGATGGCGACCGCGAAGCCATACGGCGGCAGACCGTCGCGGCCGCCCTGCATGGCATCGACGCCCAGCTGTGACATGCTGGCCCGGTATGGAACCGGAGTAGGCATCAATGTGGGAGACGCTGGGTACCGTCCGTGACCTGGGCCGGCTGCAGGAAATCGCCGCCGTCCTGATCCGCTACGGCTTCGGCGACGTGGTCCGGCGCATCGGCCTGGCCACCGTGCTCGAGCGCGCGGGCCGCCTGCTGCACTGGAACGAGGAAAGCCAGCAGATGCTGCGCATGACCGCGCCGGTGCGCGTGCGCAGTGCTCTGCAGGATCTCGGCCCGACCTTCGTCAAGCTGGGTCAGGTGCTGGCCACCCGCGTCGACCTGCTGCCGCCGGAGTGGATTTCCGAGCTGTCCGAACTGCAGAACGCGGTGCCGGCGCTGCCGTATGCGACCATCCGCGAGCAGCTGGAAGCCGACCTCGGTGCCTCGCCATCGCAGGTGTTCGCCTTCCTCGATGAAACCCCGATGGCCGCCGCCTCGCTGGCCCAGGCCCATCGCGCGCGCCTGCATGACGGCCGCGAGGTGGTGCTGAAGGTGCGCCGTCCCGGCATCCGCGACGTGGTGGAAGCCGACCTGCGCCTGCTCGCGCGGCTGGCCGAGATCGTCGAGGCGCGACTGCCGGACCTTCGCCGTTACCGCCCCGCCGAAGTGGTCCAGCAGTTCACCGTGTCACTGCGCCGCGAACTGGATTTCGACGCCGAATGCCGCAACGCCGAGCGCATCGCCCGCAACTTCCAGGGACGTGACGACATCCTGATTCCGCAGGTGCACTGGCAGTGGACCTGCGAGAGCCTGAACGTCCAGGATTTCGTCGACGGTATTCCCGGTCGCGATCTGGCCGGCGTCGATGCGGCCGGGCTGGACCGCCGCGAGCTGGCCCAGCGCGGTGCCGACATCGTGCTGAAGATGGTGCTGGAGGACGGCAGCTTCCACGCCGATCCGCACCCCGGCAACATCATCTACCTGCGCGACGGCCGCATCGGCGTGATCGATTTCGGCATGGTCGCTGCGCTGTCCGAAGTGCGCCGCTTCCAGGTCGCACAGCTGCTGCATGGCCTGGTCGAACAGGATCCGCAGGGCGTGGCCGACGTGCTGCTGGACTGGGCCGGTGGCGTGGAAGTCGATGAGAACCGGCTGCAGCACGACATCAGCCAGTTCGTCGACCAGTACCGTGGCGTGCCGCTGAAGGACCTGCGCATCGGCCTGATGCTGGGCGACATCACCCAGCTGCTGCGCAGCTACAGCCTGACTTTGCCGGCCGACCTGGCGCTGATGATCAAGGCCTTCCTGACCCTGGAGGGCATGGGCCGCCAGCTCGACCCGGATTTCGACATGGCCAGCGCCGCCCGTCCGTTCCTGGAGCGGGTGGTGCTGCAGCGCTACGCCCCACGTGCGCTGCTCAAGCGCGGCCGGCGCAGCCTGCTGGGGATGATCGACTTCGCCGGCGAACTGCCGCGCGACCTGCGCAAGCTGGTCCAGGCCGCGCGCCGCGGGCGCCTGCAGCTGAGGGTGGAAACCAGCGCGCTGCAGGGCTTCGGCGACCAGGTGAACCGCGCCGCCAACCGCCTGGTGATGGGCATCGTCACCGCCGCGCTGATCATCGGCTCGTCCATCGTCATGCACAGCGTAGGCGGCGTCTCCAGTCGCTGGCTGCTGGCCGTGGGCGTCTGCGGCTTCGTCGGCGCCGGCTTCTGCGGCGTGTGGATCCTGTTCTCGATATGGAGAAGCGGTAAGCACGCGTGACGTGCTTACCGCGGAATCGCTGCGCGATTCCTGTAGAGCCGACCGCTGGTCGGCTGCTTTTTTCTCTGCGCCCGCGCCTCCCCCATTTGCCGAGCCTAGGCTCGGCTCTACAGAACCCGCCCCAGGCACTTGCACACCCGCCAGTTAGTAGTAATACTACTAACCATGGACCTGACCGACACCCAGCAGGCGATCCTGCAGTTGATCGCCGAGCGTATCGAGAGCGAAGGCGCACCGCCGTCGCAGACTGAAATCGCACGTGCCTTCGGCTTCAAGGGGGTGCGCGCGGCCCAGTACCACCTGGAGGCCCTCGAGCAGGCCGGTGCGATCCGTCGCATCCCCGGGCAGGCCCGCGGCATCCGCCTGGTGCAGGCGCCGCCGATCGAGAAGCTGGCCGAGCCGGGCCTGCCCGACAGCGTCCTGCGCCTGCCGGTGCTGGGCCGTGTCGCCGCCGGCCTGCCGATCGGCGCCGACATCGGATCGGACGACTTCGTGGTGCTGGACCGGGTGTTCTTCTCGCCGGCACCGGATTACCTGCTGAAGGTGCAGGGTGATTCGATGATCGACGAGGGCATCTTCGACGGTGACCTGATCGGCGTGCACCGCACCCGCGACGCCCACTCCGGGCAGATCGTGGTGGCCCGCATCGACGACGAGATCACCGTCAAGCTGCTGAAGATCGCCAAGGACCGCATCCGCCTGTTGCCGCGCAATCCCGACTACAAGCCGATCGAAGTCCTGCCCGACCAGGATTTCGCGATCGAGGGCCTGTACTGCGGCCTGCTGCGGCCCAATCGCTGAGCCCCTGGCAGCAGCCCTGTTCCACCAGCATTACCCCGCGGTCTTTTGTGGCGATTCTCTGGTTCCACTGAGGTTGGTACGGATGTCCGATAATTCTTTTCTGAGCGCCGGGCAGAATCTCAGCCTGTGCGATACATCCGACTTAAAGTGAACCCATGGCAAAGAAGACCCCCAAAGACAGCACCCCCAACGACATGACCTCTGCTAGGAGCAACACGATGGACGAGAACAAAAAGCGCGCATTGGCTGCTGCTCTGGGCCAGATCGAAAAGCAGTTCGGCAAGGGCTCGGTGATGCGCATGGGCGACCGCGTGGTCGAACCCGTCGAAGCCATCCCGACCGGCTCGCTGATGCTCGACATCGCACTGGGCATCGGCGGTCTGCCGAAGGGTCGTGTCGTTGAGATCTACGGTCCGGAGTCGTCGGGCAAGACCACCCTGACCCTGCAGGCCATCGCCGAATGCCAGAAGATGGGCGGCACCGCGGCCTTCATCGACGCCGAGCACGCGCTGGACCCGATCTACGCCGCCAAGCTGGGCGTGAACGTGGACGACCTGCTGCTGTCGCAGCCGGATACCGGTGAGCAGGCGCTGGAAATCGCCGACATGCTGGTCCGTTCGGGTTCGGTGGACATTCTGGTGGTCGACTCGGTCGCCGCGCTGACCCCCAAGGCCGAGATCGAAGGCGAAATGGGTGACCAACTGCCGGGCCTGCAGGCCCGCCTGATGAGCCAGGCGCTGCGCAAGCTGACCGGCAACATCAAGCGTTCCAACACCCTGGTGGTCTTCATCAACCAGCTGCGCATGAAGATCGGCGTGATGATGCCGGGCCAGAGCCCGGAAGTGACCACCGGCGGCAACGCGCTGAAGTTCTACGCCTCGGTGCGCCTGGACATCCGCCGTATCGGCGCGATCAAGAAGGGCGACGAGATCATCGGCAACCAGACCAAGATCAAGGTCGTCAAGAACAAGCTGGCGCCCCCGTTCAAGCAGGTCATCACCGAGATCCTGTACGGCGAAGGCATCAGCCGCGAAGGCGAGCTGATCGACATGGGCGTGGACGCCAAGCTGGTCGAGAAGGCCGGTGCCTGGTACAGCTACGGTGAAGAACGCATCGGCCAGGGCAAGGACAACGCCCGCGGCTACCTGCGCGACAACCCGACCGTTGCCGCCAAGCTCGAAGCCGAGCTGCGCGAGAAGTTCCAGCCGTCCGAAGCCGCCCGCGAGGAAGGCGACGACGACGGCGACGACGAGTAAGACTTGCTGTGGGGCAGGGCGGCGCCGTCAGTGACGTCGCCCTGTCCCGCAGGTTCGAACCGCCCACGGACGGGCAGGGTGCCAGGGACGGCGCCACCCTTGGAGTAAGCAATGTCCGATGCCGACGCCCCCACCGGCCGCAAGCGCCGGCCGCGCGAACAGACCCCCGTACAGCGAGCCCTGGGCCTGCTGGTGCGGCGTGAGCATTCGCGCAAGGAGCTGACCCGAAAGCTGACCGCCCGTGGCATCGAGGGTGACGCCGCCGAGGCTGCCGTGGCCAAGCTGACCGAGGCCGGCTGGCAGGACGACACCCGTTTTGCGGAGAATCTCGTCCGGATGCGTGCCAACACCGGTTATGGGCCCATCCATGTCCGTGCCGAGCTCGGCACCCATGGGCTGGACAGCGCGGCGATCGCCGCCGCGATGGACACTTACGAAGGCGACTGGCAGGAAAACGCCCGCGATCTGGTCCGCCGCCGCTTCGGCGAGGACGGCCCGCAGGACTTGTCACAGCGGCGCAAGGCCGCCGATCTGCTGGCCCGGCGGGGCTTCGACGGGGACACCATCCGTCGCGCGACCCGCTTCGACCCGGATGACTGAGACTGGCGGCGCCGGGCCTGATACCCTTTAGGTTTTCGGCGGTCCGTTACGACCCTGGCCAGTGAGGCCGGCGGTTCGGGGCTGCCGGCCCGCACACTGCCAGCCCCAATGAACGCACCCGCCAAATTCACGACCTCCCAGATCCGTAGCGATTTCCTTGAGTTCTTCAAGGGTAAAGGCCACACCATCGTCCCGTCGGCGCCGCTGGTGCCGGGCAATGATCCGACCCTGCTGTTCACCAACTCGGGCATGGTCCAGTTCAAGGACGTGTTCCTGGGCGCGGAAAAGCGCAGCTACGTGCGCGCGGCCGACGTCCAGCGCTGCCTGCGCGCCGGTGGCAAGCACAACGATCTCGACCAGGTCGGCTACACCGCGCGTCACCACACCTTCTTCGAAATGCTGGGCAACTGGTCCTTTGGTGATTACTTCAAGAAGGACGCCATCGCCTGGGCATGGGAACTGCTGACCCAGGTCTGGAAGCTGCCGGCCGAGCGCCTGCTGGTCACCGTCTACCAGACCGATGACGAGGCCTACGCGCTGTGGCGCGACATGGTCGGCATCCCGGAAGAGCGCATCGTGCGCATCGGCGACAACAAGGGCGCCCCGTACGCCTCGGACAACTTCTGGCAGATGGCCGACACCGGTCCCTGCGGCCCGTGCACCGAGATCTTCTACGACCACGGCGACCACATCGCCGGCGGCCCTCCGGGCTCGCCGGATGAAGACGGTGACCGCTTCATCGAGATCTGGAACCTGGTGTTCATGCAGTTCGACCGCCAGACCGACGGCACCCTGGTGCCGCTGCCGGCACCGTGCGTGGACACCGGCATGGGCCTGGAGCGCCTGGCGGCGATCCTGCAGCACGTGCACACCAACTACGAGATCGACCTGTTCCAGGCCCTGATCCGCAAGGCTTCCGAGCTGACCGGCATGGCCGATCTGGAGAACAAGTCGCTGCGCGTGATCGCCGACCACATTCGTGCCTGCTCGTTCCTGATCGTCGACGGCGTGCTGCCGTCCAACGAAGGCCGCGGCTACGTGCTGCGCCGTATCATCCGCCGCGCCCTGCGCCACGGCTGGATGCTGGGCGTGCGCCAGCCGTTCTTCAGCAAGCTGGTGCCGACCCTGGTCGGGCTGATGGGCGAGGCCTACCCGGAACTGCCGGCCCAGGCCGACACCGTGGTCCGTGCGCTGCAGGCTGAAGAGGAGCGTTTCGCTGAAACCCTCGACGCCGGCATGAAGATCTTCGAGGACGTGGCGGCCAAGGCCAGCAATGGCGTGATCCCCGGCGTCGACGCCTTCCGCCTGTACGACACCTACGGCTTCCCGCTGGACTTGACCCAGGACATCGCCCGCGAGCGCGAGCTTACCGTTGATACCGACGGCTTCGATGCTGCGATGGAGCAGCAGCGCGAGACCGCGCGTGCCGCCGGCAAGTTCGGTGGCGGCGTGACCCTGCCGGCCGAGCTGGTAGCGACCCTGACCCCGACCCTGTTCCTGGGCTACGATCGCCTGCAGGCCGACGGCCTGACCGTGCTGGCCCTGCTCAAGGACGGCCGTCCGGTGCAGTCGGCCGAGGCCGGCGACGCCGTGATCGTCATCACCAACCAGACCCCGTTCTACGCCGAATCCGGCGGCCAGGTCGGTGACACCGGCGTGCTGGCCGGCAACGGCGTGCGCCTGTTGGTCAACGATACCCAGAAGTTCGCGGGCCAGTTCCATGGCCACGTCGGCACCCTGTCCGAAGGCGGCCTGAAGGTCGGCGACGTGCTGACCGGCCAGGTCGATGGCGAGCGCCGCGGTGCCACCATCCTCAACCACTCGGCCACCCACCTGCTGCACGCCGCGCTGCGCGAAGTGCTCGGCACCCACGTGCAACAGAAGGGTTCGCTGGTCGCACCGGACCGCCTGCGTTTCGACTTCTCGCACTTCCAGTCGATCAGCGCCGAAGAACTGGCCGTGATCGAGCGCAAGGTCAACCAGCAGGTGCGCGCCAACAACGCCGCCGAAGTGCACAACATGGGCATGCAGGAAGCGCTTGATTTCGGCGCGATGGCCCTGTTCGGCGAGAAGTACGGCGAGAACGTGCGCGTGCTGAAGATGGGTGACTACTCCACGGAACTGTGTGGTGGTACCCACGTCAGCCGCACCGGCGACATCGGTCTGTTCAAGATCACCTCCGAAGGCGGTGTCTCGGCCGGCGTGCGCCGCATCGAGGCGGTCACCGGCCAGGGCGCCCTGGACTATGTGGCGGCCGAAGAGGCCCGCTTGGCCGAAGCGGCGGAACTGCTGGGTGGCAGCGCCGCTGACGTGGTCGAGAAGATCCGCGCGTTGGGCCTGCGCCAGAAGCAGCTGGAGCGTGAGCTGGAGGCCGTGAAGGCCAAGGTCGCCGCCGGCGCTACCGCCGATCTCTCCGGCCAGGCCGTCGAGGTTGCCGGTGTGAAGGTGCTGGCCGCCCGCCTGGAGGGCTTTGACGCCAAGGCCCTGCGTGATGCCATGGACCGCCTGAAGCAGCAGTTGGGCAACGCCGTGATCGTGCTGGCCGGCACCCAGGACGGCAAGGCCGCCCTGGTCGCGGGCGTGAACGGCAGTGCAATGGGCAAGGTCAAGGCCGGGGAACTGTTGTCCCATATCGCCAGTCAGATCGGGGGCAAGGGCGGCGGACGCCCGGACCTCGCCCAGGGTGGTGGCGAGGACGGGCCCGCCCTTGCTACCGCTCTGGCCGCGGTTGTCGACTGGGTCAGCCCCCGCCTGTGATGTGAACCCCTGCCGTCCCCCTCCTTGTAGGAGCGGGACGGCTGACGGTACCATTGCGAAATCTTTTCCCTTTGTCGTGGGGACGCTTCTTGACGGAGCGTCAAGCCGGTGGGGGATACCCTTCCACACGGTTCCATGGAGACTTACTAAAATGTTGATCTTGACTCGCCGCGTCGGCGAAACCCTGATGATCGGAGACTCGGTGAGCGTCACCGTGCTCGGCGTCAAGGGCAACCAGGTGCGCATCGGTATCACCGCGCCGAAGGACGTTGCTGTGCATCGCGAAGAGATCTACCAGCGCATCCAGCGTGGTGATGAAGCCGGCAGCACCGGAAGTGAAAATTCCGGCGAATAAAAGCTTTACCTTCGCGTCTGATTAACGTTATGATTCACGCCCCGCTGAGGTGCACCGCACCAGACGCGGAGAAAACCCCGGAGCGATGCCCGAGTGGCTGAAGGGGCTCCCCTGCTAAGGGAGTATAGGGTCAAAAGCTCTATCGAGGGTTCGAATCCCTCTCGCTCCGCCAGATACAAGAAAGCGCCCGCAGATCCTCGATCTGCGGGCGTTTTTCGTTGTGCGGGATGAGGCAGTACCTGTTCGCAACCTATTGCGCGTGCTGCGATGCAGTGGCGCTTGCCAGTCCCGTAGAGACCAATGGATGGCGGAAGTGCGGGCGGGTGGCAACCGATGCGCGACTCTGAAGGTCGCCCTCTTTTGGAGGGGCGTGCTGCCGGCCGTTGTTCGATACGTTGATCACGCGTCGCAGCCTGATGCACACAGTGCGCTGGGGTGACGCGCGTTGTTCGCTGTCACGCTGGGTGCTGGTGTGCAGCCGAAAACGGTAAGCCGACAGGCTGCCGCCGCTGCGTGCAGTGTCCGGGGAATGCCATCGAGGGGGAGCGAACAGCAGGATCCAGCGCCAATGATTGCCAGGCACCAAGTGGTGAAGCGAGGGAGCGCGCCGAGATCGCAGGAATCCAGGCATGCGTAGCGGCTCAGACCGCCCGGTTTTTAGGGTGATATCGCTTGATCGTAAGCTTTGTGGACTTCCGCTTTTTCGTCGTTAAGTTCCAATGGAACCGGGTGCTCATCCGAGTACAGGCCCATCCAAAACGGCTTGTCCATCATTAGATTTGAGGCAAAGGAAATGCTGATCAGCAAAGATCATCAAGTTGCTGCACTGGGGTTGTCGCTGGAGGAGAGTGCAGGCCTGGATGTCGCAGTGGACGAATTGCGGCGGGCATTGGGCCCGCTGGATGCATACATCGCAACATACGCGCGTAATGGGATGAGTGGTCCCACTCTGATCCTGGGCCGGAAGGACCCTGGGGAAGGCAAGCGCGGGAATCCCCTGTTTGCGATTCGAAAGATGGATGGCAAGCACTTTCTGGGCTTTACGCTGCGCCCCGAGCGTGATCGCAAGGTGCTTCAAGGGCACTACCAGGCAAACGAGTGGGAGCAGGTGTCGCGTGGCCGGGCATGGCTGCTGGAAACGCTGGCAGGTGGCAAAGAGAGTTTCGTCTCGGACATGACGGCCCTCGGCAGCATGCTGGCCGCCGACCAGCCAGATTTCCTGGAGAGACGAGTGCAGGGGAGGTCACGCGTCCCGACCGACTACAGCGCGTCCGTGAGCTTGGACGAGGGTGGCGAGGACCTCATCCGTGACCTTGATGAACTGCAGTCTCTGCCGCCGACAACGACCCGTCAGCAGCTTGTCGACGCGCGACTGGGACAAGGGAAGTTCCGGAGGGATGTCCTGTCACTGTGGGGTGGGCGATGTGCAGTGACAGGCTGTGATATTCAGGAGGTGGTAAAGGCTTCGCATGTCCAGCCGTGGGCATGCACATCTGCGCCCTCGATGCCGGGCGTATTGGAGCCTCGTCTGGATGCAAACAATGGCCTGCCGCTGGTGGCAACGCTGGATGCTCTGTTTGATCGGGGCCTCATGACATTCAACGATGACGGTCGCGTTCGTTTTGCCGACAGTGACGTTGAGGAGGATCTGGTCAACCGCGGGATGGTGAGCACGGACATGTGTCTTACCCGCACCCCGAATGCAGCCTTGCGCCACTATCTGAGCATCCACCGCAGAGTGGTTTTTGAAGGGTGGGATGAATGATCCATCTGCCCAGCTGTTGCTGGGCACGGTATCGCAAGCGGAGTGATGCGCCAGCACCTGGACAGTACGGCCGGTGCCTGGGCAACTGCCAGGGCTAACCGCGCAACTGGATGCTGACCCTGCGCGGCAGCTACCAATCCGCGGGGGTGCACCGCAGCCGCCCAACGTCATCGACGCTGGGCGGCTGTCCAACCGATCAGGAATCAGTACTAGTAAATGCGGCCGGGCGCCGGAGTCGGCGTCGGTGCACCGGGGTGCCACGGCCGCTCGATCACCTGCGACGGCTGCTCGCGCCACATCACCGCCAGCGTGCAGTCGTTGCCGCGTTCCCGGCACATCTTTTCTGCCTTGCGCTGCGCAGCCTCGGGACTGGCCTCGGCCAGGGCGAAACCCATGGATACCGTTCCGGTGAAGATGGCCGAGTAGCCCTCTCCGGTGGCGACGGCCGACTGCCCGCAGTTGCGGGAGCGGGCGGCACAGTACTTCACCGCGTTCTGCATCGAGGTGCTCACCGTCGCCTGGTTCATCGAGTAGCCGTAGGCGCCGTCTGCATCGTAGGCAATGGCCGAGGCCGCGCCTGCAGTGGACGAAACGCCCAACAGCAGCGCACAGGAAATTGCATGCATCCAGTTCATTGAATCCTCCTTTTCGTCGATGGTTGACCGAAGGGGCAACGGTAATCAAGCCTGTCGTGCGGGCAATCGCGCCCGCGGTTCACGTTCCGCAAGCGCTGTGCTGCCGGCCTCGGCTCAGAGGCGCACGGTCACACCCACCTGGAAGCCACGCCCCGGCAGTGGCGCGATGTATTTCAGTGGCGAGTTGTGCGGGCGCGCCTCTTCGTTGAGCAGGTTGCTGCCATTGATGAAGACCTCCATGCCGGCCACGGCCGTCGTGCGCAGGGGAATCTCCCGGCTCAGCTGCAGGTCGACCAGGGTGAACGCATCCAACGGTACTTCTTCGCTGACGTTGCGACCCAGGTACTTCTGCGTGTCGTAGTAGGTGCTTGACAGCTGCGCCTTCCAGCCTTCGCGCTGCCATTGCACGGTGGCGCCGTAACGGTTGGTCGGCATGTTGGGCAGGTACTCGCCATCGTTATGGGCGCGCAGCGCATCGGGATGGTCGGCCTTGTTCTTCACCAGGTCGGCAAAGGCGGACAGCTCCAGGCTGCCGAAGCGACCGAGCGTCAGTGACTGCGAGGCGTCGACCTCGAAACCCTTCACCGTGGTGTCGGTCTGCTTCCAGTACTTCAGCGGCAGGCGGTTGGCGGTCTGCAGGCCGGAGTAGCCCAGGTACAGGTAGTTTTCGTAACGCATCCGGTAGGCGGTGGCCGACAGCTGGAAGCCGCCCAGGTGGAAGAGGCCGGTCAGCTCGAGGTTCTTCGCACGTTCCGGGTCCAGGTTCTGGTTGCCTTCCTCCTGGGTCATCACCGAATAGTGTGCATTGCTGGCGTAGAGCTCATTGATCTCCGGTGCGCGCTGCGAGGAGGAGTAACGCACCTTGGCGGCGAACAGCGGGCCGAGTTCAATGTAGGCGCCGATGCTGTAGCTGTTGAGCCGGAAGTCGCGGTCCTGCAGCGTGGCGTTGGCGGAATTGCGCGCCGTCTTGAAGCTGCTCGGCCGCAATGTGTGGTCCACGCGTTCGTGGCGCACGCCCGCGTCGAAGGACGCCCAGTCGAAGTCCACTGTTTCCTTCAGGAACACCGCTTGGCTGCGCGTATCGACGTTGGGCAGGTAGCGGAGCGAACCGCTGCCGGTGACCTCGCGCGACTGCTGGCTGAGGCCGAGCAGGCCGCTCAGCGGGCCGATGCGGCGATGGGCCAGCAGCAGTTCGGCCTGGGTGGTTGCAAAATCGTAGTCGTTGGCCTTGCTGGCACCCAATCGTTCGCCGGAGGTGTTGTCCAGCTGCGAGACGCGCAGCTCGGCACGCTCGACGCCCGGCACCGGGTCGCGCAGCAGGGCTTCTAGTGCGTAGCGCTCCTGCTTGATGACCACGCTCACCGGCAGGCCGTCGGCGTAGTTGGAACCGAACGACAGGTTCTGCATCGAGAAACCCGGCACGCCGTATTCGCTGTCCTTGGCATCGATGCTGACACCCACGTAGCCGCGGTCGAAGAACAGGGTCGAGCCGAGCGCCACTTGCGAACTGCGTGAGTAGCTGTTGCCCAGGCGGTGGTGGTAGTCCGGGGTGACGTCGTTGTTGATCCGCTTCTGCACATAGGACGGCGTGCCGGCGACGTAATCCGGGTTGACCGGATTGACGTAGGTCTGGCGCTGCCAGACCGAGGTTGGGCTGTTGGTGTAGAAGGAGAACTCGCCATCGGCCCAGTCCGGGTTCTCAGTCATGAACTGGTCGATGTAGGGCTGCGAGGCCTTGTTGTAGACCTGCTGCACCCGCGCCTCTTTCTGGCAGGCATCGGCCAGCGCCGAGTTGACGCCGCCGGCGGCCGGGAACAGCTGGCTGTTGCAGGCCGCCGCCTTGCTGTTGCCAGGGATGTCGTAGTGCGAAATGCGCTGCCGCGAGACCTGCAGGTTGGTGGAGACGTTGCGCTGGTTGTTGAAGTTCATGCGGAAGCCCTGCGCATCGGCCGCGTTGAAGCCCTTGCGCAGCACCAGTTCCATCGACTGGTCCTTGTCTTCCATCGTGCGCGAAATCAGCCCGGAATCGACCTCGACGCTGCCGCCGATCGCGTTGCCGCCGTAGCGCACCGTGTCGGAGGACTTGTTGACGGTGACGCTGCGCACGAACAGCGGGTCGAAGGGAATGTTGATGTCGCCGCTGATCGCGTTCATGCCCAGCACCGACTGCCCGTCCTGCAGGATCTGCACGCGGTTGCCGCTGAGGCTGCGGATGACTGGCGCGCCGGCGTTGGGTCCGAAGGCGCTGTTCTGCACGCCGGAGACATGCTCGAGCAGGCCGCCGAGGGTGCGGTTCTGGGCCTGCGGGTTGTCGACGGTGACCCGGCTGTCGATGCGTGAGGCCTGGCTGGCTTCCACCTGCAGGGTGGGAAGGGTAGGCGCGTCCGCCGCCTTGGCGGAATGGAGGGCGACGGACTGAAGGGCGAGGGGGATGGCTACAGCTAGCAGGTGGCGACGCATGACACGCTCCGTAAAAATGGCGTGAAATGTTATAACGTAACTATTCGTAACGACAAACGATTTCTTCGCCGTATCATCGGACCCATCATCGATGGCGACCGGCCCTGCCTTGGATTCCCCACAGCACTTCCATCCCGCCACCCGTGACTGGTTCCGTTCCGCGTTCGCAGCATCGACGCCGGTGCAGGACGAGGCCTGGGCGTCGATCGCCGCAGGCCAACACACCCTGGTGGTGGCCCCAACCGGGTCGGGCAAGACGCTGGCCGCGTTCCTGCATGCGATCGACCAGGTGTTCGCCGAGCGCGATGGCGACGCACGCCGCGACCCGGCGGCGAAGCCCGTGGCGCGCACGCGCGTGCTGTACCTGTCGCCGATCAAGGCACTGGGCAGCGATGTGCAGCGCAATCTGCAGGTGCCCCTCCAGGGCATCAGTGCGCGGCGCAGCGAACGTGGGGATCCGGCGGTTGCCCTGACCGTGGCCATGCGTACCGGCGATACCAGCAGCAGTGACCGCGCACGCCTGGTGCGGCGCCCGCCGGACATCCTGATCACCACGCCAGAGTCGCTGTACCTGATGCTGACCTCGCAGGCGAGGGAGATCCTGCGCGATGTGCATACGGTGATCCTCGATGAGATCCATGCGGTGGCGGGCGGCAAGCGTGGCTCGCACCTGGCGCTGAGCCTGGAGCGGCTCGACGCGCTGCTGCAGGTGCCTGCACAACGCATCGGCCTATCGGCAACGGTGCGCCCGGTCGAGGGTGTTGCCGCCTTCCTCGGCGGTGATCGCCCGGTGCAGGTGGTGCAGCCGCCTTCGCAGCGGCAGCTGGAACTGAAGATCGTGGTGCCGGTGGAGGACATGACCGACCTGGTCGTGCACGGTCCCGGCGAAGGACGCGGGGCCGGCGCGCGCACCGGTTCGATCTGGCCGCATGTGGAAGCCAGCATTCTCGACAACGTGATGCGGCATCGCTCCACGATTGTCTTTGGCAATTCGCGTGGCGTGGCGGAACGGCTGACTGCACGACTCAACGAGCTGCATGCCGAGCGCACGGGCGTCGAGCCTGCGAGCGAAGCGGATGCTGCGACTACAGCCGCCTACGGATCGTTCACCGGCAGCACGGTGAACCGTGTCACCACGCCGGCCTCGGTGATCGCCCGCTCGCACCACGGCTCGGTGTCCAAGGAACAGCGCGCCGCCATCGAGCAGGCGCTGAAGTCGGGTGACCTGCGCTGCGTGGTCGCCACCTCCAGTCTTGAGCTGGGCATCGACATGGGCCTGGTGGACCTGGTGATCCAGGTCGCGGCGCCGCCTTCGGTGGCCAGTGCACTGCAGCGGGTGGGCCGTGCCGGCCACCAGGTGGGCGGCCTGTCGCGTGGCCTGCTGTATCCGCGCACGCGCCGTGATCTGGTCGATGCTGTGGTGGTGGTCGACAGCATGCTGGATGGACGCATCGAAGCCCTCGATCCGCCGCGCAATCCGCTCGATGTGCTGGCCCAGCAGACCGTGGCTGCGGTAGCGATGGAGCCACTCGATGTCGAGGCCTGGTTCGCACGCGTGCGCCGGGCTGCGCCGTACCGCACGCTGCCGCGCAGTGCCTTTGACGCGGTGCTGGACATGCTGGCCGGCCGCTATCCGTCCGATGAGTTCGCCGGTTTCCGTCCGCGGCTTGTATGGGACCGGAAGACCGGCACGTTGACCGCACGTCCTGGCGCCCGCCAGCTGGCGGTGACCAGCGGCGGCACCATTCCCGACCGTGGCATGTATGCCGTCGTGCTGCCCGAAGGCGAAGAACAGGCGGGATCGCGCCGTGTCGGCGAGCTTGATGAGGAGATGGTCCACGAGTCGCGGGTGAATGATGTGATCACCCTCGGCGCAACGTCCTGGCGCATCGACCAGATCACCCTTGACCAGGTCGTGGTGACGCCGGCGCCGGGGCGCTCGGCGCGGCTGCCGTTCTGGCGGGGCGAAGGCATCGGCCGCCCGGCCGAGCTGGGGCAGGCCACCGGCGCCTTCCTGGCGGAACTCGAGACCGAGCCTGGTGGCGCTGCCGAGCCGTCGCCGGCATTGCTCGCCCGGCTGCGCGATCGCGGCCTGGATGAGAGCGCGATCAGCAACATGCTGGCGCTTGTGGCGGAACAGCAGCAGGCCACCGGTGTGCTGCCGACTGACCTGCGCCTGGTCGTCGAGCGCTGCCGTGATGAACTCGGCGACTGGCGGGTGATGCTGCATTCGCCCTACGGCCGCCGCGTGCACGATCCCTGGGCGCTGGCGGTGGCTGCGCGCCTGCGCGAGCAGGCCGGCATCGATCCGGCCGTGGTGGCCAGTGACGACGGCATCATCGTCCGCATGCCCGACCGCAGCGGCACACCGCCTGGCGCGGAACTGTTCCTGTTCGATGCGTCCCACCTGCGCCAGGTCATCAATCGCTCGGTCGCCGGTTCCGCGTTGTTCGCCGCACGTTTTCGTGAGTGTGCCTCGCGCGCGCTGCTGCTGCCGCGGCGCACGCCGGGCAAGCGCTCGCCGTTGTGGCAGCAGCGCCTGCGTGCGGGGCAGCTGCTGGAAATCGCCCGTGGCCACGATGAGTTCCCGATCCTGGTGGAGACCGCGCGCGAGTGCCTGCAGGACGTCTACGACCTTGATGCACTGGATGCGCTGATGCTGCGCGTGCAGGCCGGCCAGGTCCAGGTGGTCGAGGTGGATACGGCCGTGCCATCGCCGTTCGCGGCGAACCTGCTGTTCGGCTATGTCGCCGAGTTCATGTACGAAGCCGATGCACCGCTGGCCGAACGGCGTTCATCGGTGCTGTCGCTCGACAGTGGCCTGCTGGCGGAACTGCTCGGCGAGGTGGATCTGGGTGAACTGCTGGACGATGCCGTGGTGGCAACCGTGGAGCGCGAGCTGCAACGCTTGGATCCGGCCCGCCACGCACGTGGCAGCGAAGGCGTGGCCGACCTGCTGCGTGAGCTGGGCCCGCTGCCGGTCGTGGACGTCGCGCAGCGCATCAACGAGCCCGCGCAGGCGGATGCCTGGCTGCACGCACTGCGCGCGGCGGGTCGTGCAATCCGCGTCCCCGTCGCAGGGGCCCAGCAGTGGGCGGCGGTGGAAGATGCCGCGCGGTTGCGCGATGCCCTGGGCATCATCCCGCGTGCGGATGTGGCCGAGGTATTCCTGGCCCCTGTGCCGGATCCGCTGGGCGATCTGCTTAGCCGCCACGCGCGCACCCATGGGCCCTTCAGCAGTGGCAGCGTGGCCGCCCGTTTCGGTCTCGGCGTGGCGGTGGTGGATGCTGCCCTGCACGTGCTGCAGGAACAGGGCCGGGTCGTACGCGGCCGCTTCGGCCTGGATCGTCGTGCGGCGAACGAGAACGACGCGGCAGCTTCGTCGCGTGCAGGCCATGAATGGGTGGGCACGGAGGTGCTGCAGCGGCTGCGGCTGCGCTCCTTGCAGGCCGCCCGCGAGGCGACCCGCCCGGTATCGGTGCAGGCCTATGTCGGTCTGCTGCTGCAGGGGCAGGGTGTGTTGCCCGGGGGCGCACGCAGCAACGACAGCGAAGGCGTGCTGCAGGTGATTGAACAACTGGCGGGGCTGCCACTGCCGGCATCGCTGTGGGAACAGCAGGTGCTGCCCGCGCGCGTGCCCGGCTACACGCCTGCGCTGCTGGATGAACTGCTGGCCACCGGCGCAGTGCTCTGGGTTGGCCATGGCCGGCTGGGCGACGACGATGGACTGGTGTCGCTGCACCTGCGCGAGCGTGCCGCTGAAACGCTGCCGGTCACACCGGTGCAGGGCGAAGACTCACCGATGCAGCAGGCCATCCTGCAGGCGCTGGCCGACGGCGGTGCGTTCTTTGCCCGGCAACTGGTGATGCAGGTACAGCCGCGACTGGTCGGTGCAGACACGGCGGGTGCGGATTTCCAGACGGCGCTGTGGCAGCTGGCCTGGCGCGGACAGATCAGCAGTGACCTGTGGGCGCCGCTGCGTGCGCTGGGCGGAGCGCGGCCTGCACGGGCGCGGCCGACGCCGGTGTCGCGCCGCCGCCGCGGCTTTGCCTTCGTGCCACTGACGACGGGCACCGCAGGACTGGAGCTGGCCAGCAGCACGGGGCCGACGCTGACAGGACGCTGGTCGCTGCTGCCGCGGGAGCGGGCCAGTGACACGCTGCGCGCGCTGGCGCAGACCGAGGCGCTGCTGGACCGCTACAGGGTGGTCACCCGCAGCGCAGCGATGAGCGAAGCCGTGGCCGGTGGATTCCCGGCGCTGCGCCCGGTGCTGCGCACCATGGAGGATGCGGGCCAGCTGCTGCGGGGTCGCTTCGTGGAAGGCATGGGCGGTGCTCAGTTCGCCCAGCGCGACGACATCGACCGGCTGCGTGCCAGCGCCGAGCGGGCTGGCGGGGATGGCGCCTGGGTTGCGCTGTCGGCGCTGGATCCCGCCAACCCCTTCGGCAGCCTGCTGCCGTGGCCCCAGTCGATCGCCGGGCCGCGTCCGGTGCGACGGGCCGGTGCGATGGTGGTGATCGGCGAAGGCCGCCTGCAGCTGTACCTGCCGCAGGGCGGCCGCCAGCTGACCAGCTGGATCGACGACACGGCCCACGACGCGCCCACGCGTTGGGCAGCGGCGGCACAGGCGCTGGCCGTTGGCCTTCGGCGTGGCCGGCGGCTGTCCTTCACCCTGGAGCGGATCAACGACGAGCCCGTCCATCGCGGGCACGCCGTTGATGCCCTGCGCGCGGCGGGATTCAGCAATGAGCCGCGCGGGCTGGGCTGGAACGGCTGACGCAGAGCAGAGCTCGACCGTTCTTGTAGAGCCGAGCCCACGCTCGGCTGCATTTCGTAGCGTCGAGCTTGCTCGACTTAGCCGAGCATGGGCTCGGCTCTACAGCACCGCGCAGCCGAGCATCGGCTCGGCTCCACGGGACCGCGCAGCCATGCTCGAAGCGCTCAGTAGCGTGCGTCCTTCGGCTTCGGGTCGCGCGGCCAGTCATTGCCCTTGCCGGCGAAATCCTGCCGGGGTTGATGGATGAAGTAGTCGGCGATGTCCACGGCGTCCTGGTCCGGCAGCACCTGCTGGCCCAGCGGTGGCTCGCGGCTGGCGGCCGGTGGCATGTTGTGCTTGATGAAGCTGGCCGCCTTGTACAGCCGCGCCATGCCCGCGCCGATGTTGAAGCTGCGCTCGCCCCATAGCGGCGGGAAGGCGATATCACCGCTGCCGTCGCGGCGGCCCTCGCCGTGGTCGTCGTGGCAGGCGGCGCACTGCGCTGCATACAGGGCCTGGCCGCGCATGCGGTCGGGCACCAGCGAGGAATCGATCGGCCCTTCGCTTGGCGCCGCCACCCGCGCGCCGTCGGGTACGGGGCGGCTCAGCCAGGCCATGTATTCCAGCATCGCGCGCATCGGCGGCGCGTCGCGGGCCAGCGGCTTGCCGTTCATCGAACGCTGCAGGCAGCCGTTGATGCGTTCGACCAGGCCGATCTCCTTGCCGGGGCGGGTCATGTAGCGCGGGTAGCTGCCGCCGCCGGTGTTGAGGTAGTGGTTGCCGAAAGGCCGCTTGCCCTCGGCCATGTGGCAGGAGTTGCAATTCAGGTCATTGCCCACGTTGTCCGGCAGCAGGCGTGAGGTCTCGTTGAGCAGGCGGCGGCCGTACATCACCGCATCGCCATTGCCGAGGCTGGCGATCTCTTCGGCGCTGGGCATATGGTACGCGCCGACCCGCGAGCCCTGTGCGTCGAGGATGTCCAGCGTGGTGGGGGTGGCATCCAGCGAGGGATGGCGGTACGCGTACAGCAGTGCGCCGGCTGCGGCTACCACCAATACGCCGATGGCAATGACGATGCTCGCGCTCCTGCACTTGTGTGCGCGCCTCATGGTGCCACCTCCTGCGGAACTACGTGCACGGGTTTGTCGCGCACCACCCTGCGCATGCGCGCGATGTCGGCTTCGCTCACCGCGCTGGCCTGGTTGCCCCAGCTGCTGCGGATGAAGGTCAGGATCTGCGCCAGCTGGGCGTTCGGCAGATGCTCGAAGCCGGGCATCGAGAAGGCCATCCGGTCGTGCGGAGTGCGCGGCGTGCGGCCACCGGCCAAGGTCACCTGCACCAACGAACTCGGGTCATCGGCGAAGACGATGGAGTTGCCGGCCAGGGCAGGGTAGATGCGCGGCATGCCACGGCCATCGGCACGGTGGCAGGCCTGGCAGTGCTCGGCATAGGCCAGCGAACCCTCCCCGCGGTAGTCGCCGTCGCGCAGCGCGGTGGTGGTCGTGTCGGGGCCGGCAATCCACTGCGTGCTGCGGCCGGCGCGCGGCGGCAACTGCTTCAGGTAACGGGCCATGGCCAGCAGGTCGGCGTCGGTCAGGTACTGCGTGCTGTGTTCGACGACGTCGGCCATGCCGCCGAAGGCCGCGGAACGATCGGTGCGGCCGCTGCGCAGGAACTGCACGATCTCGTCCTGGCTCCAGCTGGCCAGGCCGGTGGCCTCGTTGCGCAGGTTCTTCGCATACCAGCCTTCCAGCACCGAGCCGGAGAGGAAGCGACGACCTTCATCGTCGGCCATCGCGGTTTCCTGGAAGGCCACGCCGCGCGGGGTATGGCAGGCGCCGCAATGGGCAAGCCCTTCCACCAGTTCGGCGCCGCGCTGCTGGCCGGCGTCCAGTGACGGGTCGGCAACGAAGCTGCGCGGGCGGGCGAACAGCAGCTGCCACCACGCCAGCGGCCAGCGCATGTTGACCGGCCAGGGGATGGTGCTGTCGGCGTTGTGCTGGCGCACCGGCTGCACCGCACCCATGAAATAGGCATACAGCGCGCGGATCTCGTCGTCGCTGGCGATCACGTAGGAGGCGTAGGGCATGGCTGGATACAGCGGCTGGCCGTCATGGCGGATGCCGCGGCGGACCGCGCGCTCGAAATCGGCATAGTCATAGGCGCCGATGCCGGTGGCCGGGTCCGGCGTGATGTTGGTCGAATAGAGCGTGCCCATCGGCGTCTGCATGCCCAACCCGCCGGCGAAGGGCCGGCCGCCGGGCGCGGTGTGGCAGGCGGCGCAGTCGGCCGCACGCGACAGGTACTGGCCGCGCGCGATCAAGGCTGGCTCGTGGATGTCGACCACGGCAGGCTGGCGCGGCGCGAACCAGTACGGCGTGCTGCGGGCGATGCCCCAGGCCGCACCGACAGCGGCGGCCAGGGCAAGAAGGAGCTTGAGCGAAATGCGCATGGCTGCACTGTCGGCAATCGCTCGGGCGCTCTCATTGATCCGGATCAATGCTTTGTCCGTGAACGACAGACGGCGAAGCTGAATCGATCCCGGCTTGTCATCAACCCGTCATCGACCTGCGATAGATGCGCCCGGTTGCGCCCGCTACCCTGCCACGCTGTCGCACCTTTCCCCGATTGCCCATGAAACGCCCGCTGCTGCTGTTGCTGGCGTGCGCCGGCCTGTGGCTGGCTGCATGCTCATCCTCGATCACCGCCTCGTCCACCTCGCTCAGTGACCAGCTGATCGCGCCCGGTGGCGTGTCCACGTTGCTGGACCAGCCGCGCATCGCCGCGGCCATCGCCGAGCTGCCCAACCGCCATGGCTTCGCGCCGGGCCGGGATGGCGTGCCGATCTTCTGGCGGGTGTTCGACCCGGGCGATTACGGCGCCCGCTACCACTACCTGCCGCAGCGCCACGAGAACGGCCAGCCGCTGGACACCGGGCTGAGTCTCACCGTGCCGCAGCCGTTCCGTGCGCAGGCGCCGCGCGGCACCGTGGTGCTGCTGCACGGTTGGATGATGAACGGTGATTCGATGCTGCCGTGGTCGCTGCAGCTGGCCGAATCGGGATACCGCGTGGTCAACCTGGACCTGCGCAACCACGGCCAGTCCGGGCACGGGCCATCCGGCTACGGCACCTATGAATCGGATGACGTGGTCGATGTGATCGGCGAACTGCGCGCGCGTGGCGAAGTGACCGGCCCGCTGTACTTGTTCGGCGTTTCCTATGGCGCGGCCACCGCTGTGTTCACCGCCGACAAGCTTGGCGACCAGGTGGCCGGCGTGGTGGCGATGGAATCGTTCGCCAATGCCGGCGTAGCCATCCGCACGATGATCCCGCACCTGATGGCGCTGCAGCCGGAAGGCCTGAAGGCGCAGGCGGTCGCGTCCTACGCGCGCTGGCGCTACGGCGGCCAGGACATCAACCAGGTGATCGCCGCGGCCAGCCGCCGCATCGATGTCGACCTGGACCAGGTGGACGTGGCCCGCGCGCTGGCCGATACCCGCGCCTGCGTGCTGCTGCTGCACGGGCAGGGCGACCAGCACATTCCGGTCAGCCAGGGCCGCGAACTGGCCCAGGCCAATCCGCGCGCGCACTACATCGAGATGCGCGGCGAAGACCACATCACCCTGCCGCTGCGCCTGGACCTGCTGGCCGGCGTGGTCGACGACTGGATGGCGCAGGACGAACACCACCCGCCTGCGACCTGCCCGGCGCCGCAGCTGCCCGCGCAAGCCGAGTGGCTGGTCCGCGACACCGCTGCCGCTGCGCCCAGCCGCAGCTGAGCGTCTTCTTCCTGTTTACGGCAGGCGGCGTGCCAGTCCGCGGGCCGAGGCGGCGACGCCGAGCAGCAGCGCGGCCACGCACAGGAACGCGATGCCCAAGGTGGTGAGATGGGCCAGCCCGCCGATGGCCGCCGGGCCGGCGAGGATGCCGGCGTAGCCCAGCGTGGTCACTGCGGTGATGGCGATGCTCTCCGGCATCGCGCGTTGCTGCCCGGCCATCGAGAACAGCGCCGGCACGATGTTGGCACAGCCCAGGCCGACCATCACGTAGCCGACCAGTGCCACCGCGAAGGAGGGCACCAGCGTGGCCAGCGCGAAGCCCGTTGCCGCGGTGATGCCGCCGATGATGATCGTGCGCGTGCGGCCGAGGCGCTCGACGATGCCATCGCCGAACAGGCGCATCGCGGTCATCGCCAGGGTGAATACCGCGAAGCCGGCACCGGCCTGGTCGCGCGGCACCTGCCGCACGTCGGCGAGGAACACTGCACTCCAGTCGAGCATCGAACCTTCGGCCAGGAACACGATGAAGGCCAGCACGCTGATGAACAGCACCACGCCATGCGGAATGGCCAGCATCGGGCCGTCATGGGCGATGCGCTGCGCGCGCCAGTGCGGTGCCGACAACAGGGCCACCACGAGCAGCGCGCCGATCGACAGCAGGGCCGCCATCCACAACGGCGTGCCCAGCAACAGCAGGCCGGTCATGCAGCCGGCACCAACGAAGCCGCCGATGCTGTAGAACGCGTGGAAACCGGACATCATCGCGCGACCGGCATCGCGTTCGACCGCGACTGCCTGCATGTTCATCGTGCAGTCCATGGCGCCGACACCGGCACCGAACAGGAACAGCGCCGCGCCCAGTGCCAGCGGCGTGGGCGCGAGCGACAGCAGCGGCAGCGCCAGCAGGATCAGTGCGGTGGTGATGACCATCAGGCGGCGGCAGCCCAGGCGTCCGCTCAGTGCGCCGGCCAGCGGCATGGCCAGCAGCGAGCCGAGGCCCAGGCAGAGCAGCACGGCGCCCAGGCTGGCATCGGACAGCCCGGCCTTGGCCTTGGCATAGGGCACCATCGGCGCCCAGGCAGCGGTGGCAAAGCCGGGAATGAAGAAGGCGGCGCGGGTGGCGTGCTGCTGGGCACGCGGGGAAGAAGGCGTCATGCGCGGGGAAGGCTCCGGAGAATCCCTGTCATGAAAACGTTTTCAGTCGGCTTGGGCAAGTGCCATTCGTGTCATCCCGCTGCGAATACGAATGCAGCCCCGCCCGCCACACATGCAGAAGCCCGCGATACCGGTGGGCATCGCGGGCCTCGCTGCATGCTACGGCGCAGCGCTTACAGCGGCAGGTCGAACACCAGTACTTCCGCGTCGTTGCCGTTCTCCAGGGTCAGCTGTGCTTCGTCACTGACCTGCAGCGCGTCACCGGCATCGAGGGTGATGCCGTTGACCTGCAGCTGGCCACGGGCGACCTGCACGTAGGCGCCACGACCATTGCCCAGTGCGTGGTGCAGCTTCTGGCTGCCATCGAGGATGGTGGCGTAGATGCGGGCATCCTGCTGGATGCGCAGCGAACCGTCTGCACCGTCCGGCGAGGCGATCAGGCGCAGCTGGCCGCGCTTGGTCTCCGGCGCGAAGTGGGTCTCGCGGTAGGAGGGTTCGATGTTCTCGCTGTCCGGGAAGACCCAGATCTGCAGGAAGTGCACAGGATCGGTGGTCGAGTGGTTGAACTCGCTGTGGCTGACGCCGCTGCCGGCGCTCATCACCTGCACGTCGCCGTAGCGCAGCACCGAACCGGTGCCCATCGAGTCCTTGTGCTCCAGCGCACCGCCCAGCACGTAGGAAATGATTTCCATGTTGTTGTGGCTGTGGGTGCCGAAGCCCTGGCCGCCGATGACCTTGTCTTCGTTGATGACGCGCAGCGGGCCGAAGCTGACGTAGCGCGGATCGTAGTAGCCAGCGAAGGAGAAGGTGTGGCGGGAGGACAGCCAGCCATGCTCGGCCAGGCCACGGGTAGCGCTCTTGCGGATCTGCAGCATGATGATTTCTCCTTGTTCGATGGTTTCGATGAGGCGGGGCGGGCCGGTGGCCGCTGTGTTTCCCCGTTGGAGAGAAGTATCCGCTTGCACCCTGGGTTTGAAAAACGGATAGTTTTGACAGCCATCATCGAAAATTTCGAATGCTCAAACTCAGCCTTGATGCCCTGCAGATCCTGGATGCCATCGACCGCCGCGGCTCGTTTGCCGCCGCCGGCAAGGCCCTGCACAAGGTGCCCTCGACTATCTCCTACACCGTGGCCAAGCTGGAGGAGGATCTGGGAGTGCAGCTGTTCGACCGGGTCGGCCCCCGCGCGGAGCTGACCGAGGCTGGTCGCGCCCTGTTGGACGAGGGTCGTCACCTGCTGCGCGCCGCCCGCGAGCTGGAGCTGCGGGTGCGCCGGGTGGCCTCCGGCTGGGAGGCCGAGCTGAGCCTGGCGGTGGATTCGATGTTCCCGACCTGGCTGTTGGGTCCGGACATTGCAGCGTTCCGTGGCATTGAGGCGCCGACGCGCCTGCGCCTGTTCGGCGAAGCGCTATCCGGCACCTGGGAGGCGCTGCTGGACCGTCGCGCCGACCTGTTGGTGGCTGCAGCGGGCGAGGGGCCCAGTGGTGGCGGCTATGTGGTGGAGCCGCTGGGCAGCGTCGATTTCGTGTTCGCGGTGGCACAGGATCATCCGCTGGCGCGGGCGCCGGGCGTGCTGGGCCGCGAGCAGCTGGCCGAGCACTGCGCCATCGCCGTGTCCGATTCCGCGCGCCGCCTGCTGCCACGCACGGTGGGCCTGTTGATGGGCCAGGAAATGCTGACGGTGCCGGACATGGCCAGCAAGCTGAAGCTGCAGTGCGAGGGTGTGGGATTCGGTTTCCTGCCCGAGCCCTGCGTGCGCGCAGCGGTGGCGCGTGGCCAGCTGGTGATCCGCGAGGTGGAGGAGCCGAAGCCGGAGGAGACGTTCTGGCTGGCGTGGCGCACCGGTGAGGATGGTGCGGCATTGCGCTGGTGGCGCGAGCGGTTGCGCAGGCCGGAGCTGCTGGCGCAGTGGTGGCAGGCGATGGGCCAGTAGAGCCACGCCATGCGTGGATGCTTTTTGCAGGGCTTGCAGCCCTGCACCTGCCGAAGCAACAGCAACAGCAACAGCAACAGATGGTTATCCGTGGGTTGGCGGGGTGGGTCCGGTTGAGGGGGACGCCGTAAATACGTCCATGTAGGCTTGGTCGCGGCATCCATGCCGCTCACACCCCCTCAACCGGACCCACCC
>NZ_QETL01000053.1:0-26218 GCF_003105135.1 Stenotrophomonas sp. SPM
ATGGGGGGCTTGGTCGCGGCATCCATGCCGCTCACACCCCCTCAACCGGCCCCACCCCGCCTTCGACAGTTCACTGCGGTCTGCCGGAACGGCGTTCTGCTTTGGTGGGTGCCGACCGTTGGTCGACACGGTAGATCCACGCCATGCGTGGATGGAACAAAGCAGGAGAGTGGGCTCGGTTTCAGGCGCGCGCCGCCCGCGGTTTGCGCAGCAAACCGTGGGACGTAGCGCAGGTGGAGATTAAATCTCCACCTGCGCGCCCAGTTCTACCAGGCGATTGCCCGGAATGCGGAAGAAGCCCGTCGCCGGGGCGGCGTTGCGATGCATCAGCGCGAACAGCTTGTCGCGCCAGATCGGCATGCCGCGGTTGGCGGTGGCGACGATGGTTTCGCGGCTGGCGAAGAACGTGGTATCCATCGGGTCGAAGTAGATGCCGCCGTGGTCGCACGAACGCATCAGCGCCAGCGGAACGTCCGGGGTTTCCATGAAGCCGAAGCGCACGTAAACCCGGTAGAACTCGTCGCCCACCGATTCGATCTTCAGCCGCTGCCCTTCCATCGCATAGGGAATGGGCAGGGTTTTCACGTGCAGGAACACGTTGCGCTCGTGCAGCACCTTGTTGTGCTTGAGGTTGTGCATCAGCGCATGTGGGGCCACGGTCGGGTCGGCGGTGAGGAACACCGCGGTGCCCGGGACGCGCACCGGCGGCGCCAGCATCAGCCCCGGCAGGAAGGTGTCGATGCGGATGCCGTCCTTGCGGATCTCATCGCGCAGCAGCTCGCGGCCACGGCGCCAGGTGCGCATCATGGTGAACAGGAAGATGCCCAGCACCACCGGGAACCACGCGCCCTGCAGCAGCTTGGCGCCGTTGGCGATGACGAAGCCCAGGTCGATGATGAAGAACACCACGCACAGCGGCAGGATCCAGTTGCGTGCCTTCGGCCACAGCGAGCGGGCCACCAGGGCCAGCAGCAGGGTGTCGATGAGCATGGTGGCCGACACCGAGATGCCGTAGGCCACGGCCAGGTTGGACGAGCTGCGGAACGCCAGCACCAGGCCGATGACCATCACCGCGATGCCCCAGTTGATGCCGGGGATGTAGATCTGGCCGATGGTGTCGTGCGAGGTGTGCTTGATGCGCATGCGCGGGATATAGCCCAGCTGCATCGCCTGGCGCGACACCGAGAACGCACCGGTGATGACCGACTGCGAAGCGATGACCGCGGCCATGGTGGCCAGGATGATCATCGGGTACAGCGCCCAGTCCGGCACAGCCTCGAAGAACGGGTTCTTCACCGCCTCCGGATGGTTGAGCACCAGCGCGCCCTGCCCCAGGTAGTTCAGCACCAGGCACGGCAGCACGAAGAAATACCATGCGTGCCGGATGGGCTTGGCGCCGAAGTGGCCCATGTCGGCGTACAGCGCCTCGCCACCGGTCACCGCCAGCACCACCGCACCGAGGATGAAGATGCCGTGCCAGCCGTGCTCCATGAAGAAGCGGATGGCCCACCACGGGTTGAAGGCCTTCAGCACTTCCGGTGAATCGACGATGTTGTAGATGCCGATGGCGGCCAGCGAGAGGAACCAGATCGAGGTGATCGGCCCGAACAGCTTGCCGATCCGCTCGGTGCCGAAGCGCTGGACCGCGAACACGGCCATCAGCACCACCACGGTGATGGGCACGATGAAGGCATGCAGGCCCGGGGCCGCTACCTCCAGGCCTTCCACCGCGCCGAGCACGGAGATCGCCGGGGTGATCACACCATCGCCGAAGAACAGCGAGGCACCGAAGATGCCGAGGATGCCGACCACATACGCCGAGCGCGACCCGTTGCGCAGGGTGCGCTGGGTCAGCGCCATCAGCGCCATGATGCCGCCCTCGCCGTCATTGTCGGCGCGCATGATGATGGTCACGTACTTCAGGGTGACCACGATGTTGAGCGCCCAGAACGCCAGAGACAGCACGCCCAGCACGGTGTCGTGGTCGCTGTTGAGCCCGTAGTGCGGCGAGAACGCCTCTTTCAGGGTGTACAGCGGGCTGGTACCGATATCGCCGAAGACCACGCCGATCGCACCGATGATCAGCGCCAATCCCCCGGCCGGGGGGGCGTGACCATGGCCGCCAGGGGCGGCTGCGTGCGGGGTTTGACTGCTGGACATTGGACTCCTGGCGAAGCTCAGGCGATGGGGGAATGGGAAAGGATCAGCGCGCGCTTCAGCGCAGCGCCGACTGCAGGGCCTTGCGGATGACGGTGGCCACTTCGTCGCCTTCATTGAAGGCTTCGCGGGCCATGCGTGCCGCTTCGGTCGGCTTGTAGCCCAGCTGCTGCAGGGCCACGGTGGCGTCGGACAGCGGATCGGCCGGGGCCGGGCCGCTGCCGGTGGGCAGGGCGCCGCCGGCACCGAACTGGGCGGCACGGTCACGCAGCTCCAGCACCATGCGCTCGGCGGTCTTCTTGCCGATGCCCGGGATGCGGGTCAGCGCGGTGATGTCACCGGCCTGGACCATGCGTGCGAACTCCTCGACGGTGACGCCGGACAGCACGGCCAGCGCGATCTTCGCGCCGATGCCGCTGACCTTCTGCACATCGCGGAACAGCCGGCGCTCACCCTCGCGCAGGAAGCCGTACAGCGAGACGCTGTCTTCCTTCTGCGAGTAGTGGGTGTACAGGGTGACCTCGCGGCCGAGCTCGGGCAGGTCATAGAAGGTGCTCATCGGCGCCTCCAGTTCATAGCCCACCCCGTTCACGTCCACCACCAGCCACGGCGGTGCCTTGTAGGCGACGATGCCGCGCAGTCGACCGATCATTGCGTGCAGCTCCTCATTTGCGGCCCCAGGCCTGGCGGGCACTGAGCCCCAGGCGGTTGGCCGTCGCCCTTACGTGGGCATGGGTGATTGCCACGGCCAACGCGTCGGCCGCGTCGGCCTGCAGCTTGGTTTTCAGGTTGAGCATGAGCCCGACCATGTGTTGAACCTGTTGCTTTTCGGCGCCACCGCGGCCGACCACGGCCAGCTTGATCTCGCTGGCCGCGTATTCGTGCACCGGCAGGTCGCGCAGGACCACCGCCGAGATGGCTGCGCCACGGGCCTGGCCCAGCTTCAGCGCCGAATCGGGGTTGCGGGCCATGAAGACCTTTTCGATGGCCACTTCGTCCGGCTGGAACTGCTGGCACAGATCGGCCAGGCCCAGCACCAGCAGCTTCATGCGCTGGGGGAAATCGTCGGCGCCCAGCAGCACCAGCGGCTGGTGGTGCACGTGGCTGACCTTGCCGGCGGCGTCGACATCAATGATGCCGACCCCGGTCCGCTGGGAACCGGGGTCGATGCCGAGGATGCGGGTCATGCGGCACTCCTGGCCGGGTGGAACGGGAAACGCTGGCAGGCGTATGGGCTCATGACTGTCCGCGGTGACCGTTCAACGGCCCGCGCCCAGACCGTCTGGGACGGCTCAGGCGTAGGCGTCGGCGCCGAGTTCGGCGTTGGAGTACACGTCCTGCACGTCGTCCAGGTCTTCCAGCATGTCCAGCAGCTTCTTGACCTGCAGGGCGACGTCGCCCTCGACCTTGATGTCGTTGTCCGCGCGGAAGGTGATCTCGGCGTGGTCGGCGACATGGCCGGCTGCGGCCATTCCATCCTTGACCGCGTTGAACGCGTCCGGGCTGGTGACCACGTCGATCGCACCGTCTTCCGGGTAGACCACGATGTCGTCGGCGCCGGCCTCGATGGCGGCTTCGGTGATCGCTTCTTCATCGGCACCGGCGGCGAAATGCAGCACGCCCAGGCGCTTGAACATGAAGGCAACCGAGCCTTCGGTGCCCATGTTGCCGCCGCACTTGCTGAACGCGTGGCGGACATCGGCCACGGTGCGCACGCGGTTGTCGGTCAGGCAGTCGACGATGACGGCGACGCCGCCCGGGGCGTAGCCCTCGTAGCGGATTTCCTCGTAATCGACGCCTTCCAGTTCACCGGTGGCCTTCTTGATGGCGCGCTCGATCACGTCCTTGGACATGTTCACGCTCAGACCCTTGTCCATGGCCACGCGCAGGCGCGGGTTGTTGTTGGGGTCGCCTCCACCGCCGCGCGCGGCAACGCCGATCTCGCGGATGATCTTGGTGAAAATCTTGCCGCGCTTCGCGTCAGACGCGTTTTTGCGGTTTTCGATCGAGGGACCTCTTCCCATGGGTGTTACCGTCTGGCTGCTTCAGGATCAAGGCGCGGATTCTACCTGATCGGCGGCGGCAACCGTGTCTAGGCCCGTGTTGTTGTAGAGCCGAGCCAATGCTCGGCTCAATGGGCCCGACGGGAGTGCAGCCGAGCATGGGCTCGGCTCTACAGGGCGCCCCCCCTGCCCTACGCCGCTGCGGCGTCGCGGCTGTGGTCGAACTGGCCGTGGCGCAGGAAGTGCGCGGTCTGCCGCGCGGCGTCGGGCGACACCACCAGGCCGCTGTGGCTGGTGCGCACCACGCAGTGGTCGGCCAGGCCCGGCAGCCGGGTCTCGGCCAAGGCCACGGTGCCGTCGGATACGTCATCCAGCGCACCCAGCAGGCTGCCCAGCCCATGCGGCACTGAGCCGGCGATCAGGCCGACCTTCGCCCTGCCCTGCCAGTCCGGCAGGCCATCGAGCAGCAGTTCACTGCTGCGCCCCAGGGCCAGGCCCCAGCCGTGGTCGGACAGCGAGCGCGCCGTGCCACTGCCGCGCAGCGGCGAACCCAGGCAGACCACGCGCTGCACGTCCAGCTGCGGCTGGCGGCGCAGGGCCTCCAGCGCCAGCAGGCCTCCCAGGCTGTGGCCGACCAGCGACAGCGGTCCGGCGTCGGCCAGCCGCTCCAGCAGCTGCGGCACGGCCACATCGGGGCCACCGAAGATGGAGGAGTAACCGAAGGTATGCACCTGGAAACCACGGGCGCGCAGGCGCCAGGCCAGTGGCCCGACCCAGGCGCGGGCGTTCCAGATGCCGTGCAGCAGCAGTACGGGGGGAGTCATGCGTTACAGCCTGGCGTTCGGCGGGGCGGGACGTACGGTGATTGAACAGAATCGACCGGCAAGCGCCGGTGAACATCTCACGCCGGACGCGGAACCCGGCGCAGGATGAATTCCAGGTCGTTGGTTTCGCCGACCGGGAACAGGTACTCGCCGGCTTTCTCGAAGCCGTAGCGGGCATAGAAGCGCTGGGCACCGAAGTTTTCCGACCACACCCCCAGCCACAGGGTGCGCGGGCCGTCCTGTTCCAGCCAGGCCAGTGCGGTTTCCAGCAGGCGGCTGCCCCAACCACAACTCTGTTGGGTCTTGATCAAGTACAGGCGCTTGAGCTCACCGTCACCGGGCTTCACGTCCGGGTGCGGCAGCCCGCAGGGGCCGGCGGCGGCATGGCCGACCGCCTCCCCGTCCAGCTCCAGCAACCACACCGCGTAATCGGGGTGAGCCAGGATGGTGCGCTGCCGTTCCACCGTATAGGACTCCTCGAGGAAGTCCTGCAGGTGCTGCGGCGGATACAGATGGCCGAAGGTCTCGGTGAAGGTGCGGGCAGCCAGCGCCGACAGGGTCGGCGCATCGTCCACGGTGGCGCGGCGGATGGAATACATGGGGCGAGTGGACGCCAGGGCGACGGTCGGGGTCAAGCCCGTTCCGACGACTCGGTTTCGTCCTCTTCTTCTTCCTCGTCCTCTTCCTCGTATTCCTCTTCGTCCTCGTCCTCGCCCTCTTCTTCCTCGTCCTCGTCGAACGCTTCCTCTTCGTCGTCCTCGTAATCCTCGACGCCGAAGTCTTCACCATCCCAACGGCCTTCGCCGTCGGCGACGAAGGTCAGGGCCATCGCCGCCGGGTTGTTTCCGACACGGACCAGCCAACCACCGAAGACGCGTGCACGCTCGGTGACCAGGTTGGCCTCGGAGCCTTCATTGCCCAGCTTTTCCCACTCCAGCGAAAACGCAAACTCGGTCATTGCCTGGATCTCCTGATCAGTTGGTCTTGGGGCGAACCTGGATGTGCACTTCGGCCAGCTGCGTATCGACGATCGGCGACGGCGCATCGGTCATCAGGTCCTGCGCACCGGTGGTCTTCGGGAACGGAATGACGTCTCGGATCGACTCGGTGCCGGCCATCAGCGCAGCGATGCGGTCGATGCCGAAGGCGATGCCGCCGTGCGGCGGTGCGCCGTAGTTCAGCGCGTCGAGCAGGAAGCCGAACTTGGCACGGGCCTCTTCGGCACCGATGCCCAGCAGCTCGAACACCGCGCTTTGCATGTCCGGGCGGTGGATACGGATCGAGCCGCCGCCGATTTCATTGCCGTTGAGCACCATGTCGTAGCCGCGCGACACGGCGGTACGGGCGTTGGCGCGCAGGTCGGCGATGTCGTCCACGGCCGGCGCGGTGAACGGGTGATGCAGGGCGACGTAGCGCTGGTCTTCGTCGTCCCATTCGAACATCGGGAAGTCGGTGACCCACAGCGGGGCCCAGCCGTCGGCGACCAGGCCGAAGTCCTTGCCGGCCTTCAGGCGCAGGGCGCCCATGAAGTCGGAGACCTTGTTGTAGCCACCGGCACCGAAGAACACGATGTCGCCATTGCCGGCACCAACGTGGGCGACCAAGGCGGCGAACGATGCCTCGCTGAAGAACTTCTGGATCGGCGAACTGACTTCGCCGTTGTCGGCGATCTTGATGTAGGCCAGGCCCTTGGCGCCGTACTTGGCGGCGTGCGCGGCGTATTCGTCGATCTGCTTGCGCGACAGGGTGGCGCCGCCCGGGATGCGCAGCGCGGCCACGCGGCCTTCGGCGTCATTGGCCGGGCCGGTGAACACGGCGAACTCGCTGTCCTTGACCAGCTCGGCCACGTCCACCAGTTCCAGCGCGATGCGCAGGTCCGGCTTGTCCGAACCGTAGCGGCGCATCGCCTCGGCCCAGGTCATGCGCGGGAAGGTGGCGGCCAGCTCGACGTCGACCACTTCCTTGAAGATGGCGCGGATCATCGACTCGACGAAGTCCTGCACGTCCTGCTCGCGGACGAAGGCGAATTCCATGTCCAGCTGGGTGAACTCCAGCTGGCGGTCGGCACGCAGGGCCTCGTCGCGGAAGCAGCGCGCGATCTGGTAGTAACGGTCGAAGCCGGCCACCATCAGGATCTGCTTGAACAGCTGCGGGCTCTGCGGCAGGGCGTAGAACTCGCCCGGGTGCATGCGCGCCGGCACCAGGAAGTCGCGGGCGCCTTCCGGGGTGGCCTTGGTCAGGATCGGGGTTTCGATGTCCTGGAAGCCGCGCTCGTCCAGATGGCGGCGCAGGGCCTGCACCAGCTTGATGCGGGTGCGCTGCATGCGCTGCATTTCCGGGCGGCGCAGGTCCAGGTAGCGGTACTTCAGGCGGGTGTCTTCGCCCGGGTTCTCGTGCGCGTGGAACGGCAGCGGGGCGGCCTTGTTCAGCACAGTGATGGCGGTGGCGATCACTTCCACCTTGCCGGTGGCCATCTTGTCGTTCACCGCATGGCGGGCGCGCACCACGCCTTCCACCTGCAGCACGTCCTCATAGCCCAGCGAGGCGGCCACGGCGAACACTTCGGCGTTGTCGACCTCCACGGTCACCTGCACGATGCCTTCATGATCGCGGAGATCGATGAAGCAGACGCCGCCCTGGTTACGGGCCACGTCGGTCCAGCCGGCGAGGGTGACAGTCTGGCCAATCAGGGTCTCATCGACCAGGCCGCAGAAGTGGGTACGCATGGGGGAAAGCTCCGCTGGAGAACGCCGGCGCCCGACGGGGACCGGAAAGCCCCGTATTCTGCGGCCGAGGCCCCGGCCGGGGCAAATGCGGACAGTCACACGGGCTTTATCCCACCCGTCCTTATAGTCGCGCACCACACACCGTATGGGGATTCGCCATGAAACCGCTGTCCCTGGCCAGCCTGGCCCTGACCTTGTCCGTGGGCGGCCCTGCCGGCCTCGCCCTGCCCGTTGCCCCCGCCGCTGCGCAGAACGGCGTCATCCGCTGCGAGAGCCAGAACAACCGCGAGCGGGTCTGCAATACCGGCTGGCGCAGCGCGCAGATGGTGCGCCAGCTGTCCGGCTCATCCTGCGTGGAGGGCCGCACCTGGGGCAGCCGCAACGGCAGCATCTGGGTCACCAATGGTTGCCGGGCCGAGTTCGTCGAGGGCCGCGGCGGCTGGGGTGGTGGCAATGGCGGCAACTGGGGCGGCGGCAGCGGCGGCACCATCCGCTGCGAGAGCCAGGACAACCGCGAGCGGACCTGCCCGACCAACTGGCGCGGCGCGACCCTGGTCCGGCAGATTTCCGGCTCGGCCTGCGTGGAGGGCCAGACCTGGGGCGTCCGGCGCGGCAGCATCTGGGTCAACCGCGGCTGCCGTGGCGAGTTCGCCGAATCGCGTGGCGGCTGGGGCGGTGGCAATGGCGGCAACTGGGGCGGCGGCAACAGCAACTACTCCGTCACCTGCAGCAGCAACAACAATCGCACCCAGAACTGCGACTGGGATGAACGCCAGGGCCGCCCGGTGCTGCAGCAGCAGCTGTCCGGCAGCGCCTGCCAGGAAGGCCGCAGCTGGGGCTATTCGCGTGGGCAGGTGTGGGTGAGCAACGGCTGCCGGGCGCGCTTCGGGACGCGTTGAGGAGCAGCGCCGGGCGTGGTCAGGGCGCTGGCGCGATCTTGTCACCCCACGGTGCCGGCGGCAGCGGCACCGGCTTGCTGAGATCGAATTCGACACGGAAACGGCGCCCCTCCGGCCGGGTCAGTTCGTAGACGAAGCGCTGGTCCGGTTCGATCTCCATCGCCCAGGTGTTGAACGTAGACGCCAGCATGCCGGCGCGGCGGAACATCGCCACCGATTCGCCATCGGCCGGGAACTGCTGGCGCTCGGCGGTGCCCGGTGGCTTGCTGTCGCCGCCATACAGGGTGATCGCATCCGGGCTGCCATCGGCATGGCGGTGGTCGTGCTTGAGCTTCAAGCCGTTTTCGGTACGGGTGATGATCCACGTCCGCGAATGGTCATCGCCGACATGGAACGGAATGCGCAGTTCGTGCCCCGGGTCGGCGCAGCCACGCACATGCATCACCAGGCGCTTGCCGGCGAAGGGATCCTCGCCGGTCGGTGCCGGGGTGTCTTCCACCACTTTGCCTGCGTAGGCCTGCCCGCAGTGGGCGGCGATGGCCGCCATGAACGCATCGGCCGGGGCCGTGGACAGGTCGTGGTTGATCGCAGGCGGCTGCTGCGAACAGGCGGCCAAGCTGCACAGCGCGGCAACGGAAAGCAGGGGGGCACGTACATTCATGCCCCAACCCTAACGGCCATGCCCGGCAGGCGCAAACGGCAGCCTGCCGCACCACCTCACCCCAGCCGGGCCGGGGCCGGCTCCGGCGGCGCGTCCGGCAGCGATTCGGTTGCAGCAACCGGCGCATCGACGCCCTCCCCGGCCGGCTCCTGCTCAACCGGGTCCACATCGAACGGCGTGCGGAACACCAGCGACGGTAACAGCGTGGTCAGCGCCGCGTACAGCAGCAGCGCACCGAACAGCACGGCTGGAATCTGGAACCGGTCACGCATGATCGCCGCCAGCACCAGGGTGAAGATGAGCGTGGGCGCCAATGCCAGCGACACCCGCAGGCTGCTACGGAAACTTTCACCGAACATGACCCGGCGCTGCAGCCAGACCACGGCAATACGCAGCGGCAGTACCACCAGGGTGATCACGATGCCCAGCCCCAGCGCTTCAAAGCTCAGTGCTTCGCTGGGCACCTTGGTGCCTGCATTGAAGAAATAGAACGGTACGAAGAACGAGGCGAACAGCCGCAGCGCGTGCAGGTTTTCATGCGAGGCCAGCAACGGCATGCGCTGGTGCAGCAGCCTCGCCACCAGCCCTGCGATGAAGGCACCTACCAGGTAATACACCCCAAGCACATAGGTGATGTACGCCGCCACCATCCCTACCATCACCAGCAGAGAGAACTCCGAGCCCGGCGCGTGCGGCGCGACCCAGCGGCCCAGCGCGATGAAAACCAGCGGCAGACAGACCATCATGGCCAGCAGGGCGCTGCTGGACAGGGCCATGTGCCATGGATCATCGGCCTGAAGCACCACAAACAACGCCGCCAGCGCCAGCAACTCGCCGGCAATGGCCTTGCTGGTGACCCAGAAGCGCTCGTCTTCGCTGAGCCCAAGCCGGTTCAACGAATCCATGATGAAGCCGGTGGACGGCGTAAGGAGGGCCAGCGCAAGCAGGCCGGCGGCCTGCCACTGGAGGCCGGCGTAGTGCCACGCCAGCCAGCCCACGCCGAACAGCGTGCCGGTGCGCACCACCAGATGCGCCAGCAGCGGCCACATGCCGCGCCGCAGCGCTTTCAGATCGACCTCCAGACCGGCAAACAGGAACAGCGACGAGATGCCCAGCGTGGCGAGCAGGCCGATCACAGCGTCGTGCGAGCGCTCACCCAACCACAACATGGCGATGATGCCGAACAACAGGCAGGTCAACGGCGCGGGCAGACTGAAGCGCTGCAGCGCGCGTGGGATCACCAGCAGCGCGAAGATCAGCAGCAGGTAGATCAGTTCATGACTCATGGCCAGGGCGTCCGCGGAAAAATGCAGCGCGCAGGATGGCGGCGCGGCCGTGAACGGACAAGCATGAAAGGCCAAGCGCCCCGTCAGCCGATCATTGCATCGGCCAGCGCACCGACCCGTGCCAGCACCGCCGCGCGCTGGTCATCGTCCACCGAGGCCCCCTGCAGATACGCCGTCACCACCCACGGCGTACCGCCGGCACGCGCCCACAGCACGGCGATGTCGTTGCGGGTGTCCTCGCCATTGCTGCCGGTCTTGTCACCCACCCGCCAGCGCTTGCCGACGCCAGCGCGCAGGCAGGCATCGCCGGTCTGGTTGTCGATCAGCCAGTCCGCCAGCTGCAAACGGGCTTTTTCCGACAGGCCATCACCCACCGCGAAGCGGGCCAGGCTGGCCGCCATCGCCGCGGGGCTGGTGGTATCGCGCGGATCACCTTTGGCGAACCGGTTCATGTCCGGCTCGTAGCGGTCATTGCGGGTGACCGTGTCGCCCTGCGTGCGCAGGAAGGCGGTCAGCGCGGGCGGGCCGCCACTCACGCCCAGCAGCAGATTGGCAGCGGTGTTGTCACTGGTGGTCAGCGTGCCGCGGCACAGGTCGCGTACGCTCAGATCCTTGCCGACGTGGCGGCGGGCCACCGGGGCGTAGGACAGCAGGTCTTTTTCGGCGATCGGCACGCGGGTGTCCAGCGAGACGCGGCCGGCGTCGGCCAGGCTCAGCACGTGGGCCACCAGCATCGACTTGAACGTGCTGCACATCGGGAAGCGCTCATCCTGGCGATGCCCGCCGATGCGACGGCCGCTGCCGGTGTCGAGCACGGTCACGCCCAGGCGGCCACCACTGGCTTTTTCCAGCGCGGCGAAATCGGCGGCGCTCGCAATCGCGGCAGGGGAGCCCGGTTCGGGGCCAGCGGCCCGCGCCAATGCGGGCGCAAGCAGGGAGGATGCGAGGGCGGCACCACTGAACTGCAGGAATCGACGGCGGGCGTGCATGGGCGGGCTCCGGTGAACGAGACCCGATTATTGGAAGCCCGCTGCCCTGCCACCAGCGGCAATTTTCAGGGACAGGCATGAATTACATTCATGCCTGTCGCTAACAAACCTGCGCCATGGCGAGGCCATGACCGGTCGCGCTAGGATCAGCCATCACCCCACCTCACACCTGGCCATGCTGCACCCTACCCTGCCGCTCAACGCCCTGCGCGCCTTCGAGGCCGCCGCCCGGCATCAGAACTTCACCCGCGCGGCCTTGGAGCTGTGCGTCAGCCAGGCCGCGCTCAGCCACCAGATCCGCGGGCTGGAAGACCGGCTGGGCATCCGCCTGTTCCACCGCCTGCCGCGCGGGGTGGCCCTCACCGACGAGGGCGCGGCGCTGTTCCCGGTGCTCAATGAATCCTTCGAACGCATCTCGGCCAGCATCGCCCGCTACACCGGTGGCCCTGCGCGCGAAGTGCTGACCCTGGGCGTGGTCGGTACCTTCGCCACCGGCTGGCTGCTGCCGCGGCTGGCGGCCTTTGAGGCGACGCACCCGGATATCGAGCTGCGCCTGCAGACCCACAACAACCGCATCGACCTGGCCGGCGAAGGCCTGGACCTGGCGATCCGCTTCGGCGACGGCGACTGGCAGGGCCAAGCCTGCACGGCGATCCTCGATACGCCGTTCGCGCCGTTGTGCGCACCGGCGCTTGCGCGACGGCTGAAGCAGCCGCGCGACCTGGGCACGGTGCCGCTGCTGCGTTCGTACCGCAGCGATGAGTGGCCGCGCTGGCTGCAGACGGCCGGAGTGAGCGGCGTTGAAGCGCGCGGGCCGGTGTTCGATTCGTCGCTGACCGTGGCGATGGCTGCGGCCGGCGGCGCCGGCGTCGCCCTGCTGCCGCTGCGCATGTTCGAACAGGAACTGGCCGAAGGCCGCCTGCTGCAGCCGTTCACGACCACGCTGGAACTGGGCCGCTACTGGCTGACGCGGCTGCGCTCACGCGCCGAACGCGAACCGGCCCGCCGCTTCCGCGAGTGGCTGCAGGCGCAGGGCGGGTAACCTCGCCGGGCATGGCCCGGCACTACCACCGTCGACTGCAACGGTAGCGCCGGTCCGTGCCCGGCGAGCGCAGCGGGTGGTTGGTAGCGCCGCGGATGGTAAAACCGCCAGGCATGGCCCGGCGCTACCATTGCAATCAGGACTCCAGCAGCTCCATCCACGCGGCTTCGGCTTTTTCCAGCTGCGCGGCAGTGGTTTCGCGGTCGCGGCCGAGCACGGCCATGCGGGTGGCATCGGCGTAGTTGGCCGGGTCGGCCAGCTGCCGGTCCAGCTCGGCCAGGCTGTTTTCCAGCTCGGACACCTTGGTTTCGGCAGCGGCCAGCTTGTGCGGGTTGGCCGGCTTCTTCTGCACCACCTGCGCCACCGGGGCGGTCTTGACCACCACCGGCTCTTCCACCTGCTCCATGCGCGCCTTGGTGCCCTGCGCCTGCGGACGGGTACGCAGCCAGGCGGCGTAGGCATCGAGGTCGCCGTCGAACGGCTCGACCACGCCATCGGCCACGCGCCAGAAGGTGTCGCAGACCAGGCCGATCAGGTGGCGGTCATGCGAGACCATCACGAGCGCGCCGTCGAAATCAGCCAGCGCTTCGGCGAGCGCTTCGCGCATTTCCAGGTCAAGGTGGTTGGTCGGTTCGTCGAGCAGCAGCACGTTCGGCTGCTGCCAGGCGATCAGCGCCAGCGCCAGGCGCGCGCGCTCGCCACCGGAGAAGCCATCGACCGGCTCGAACGCGCGGTCACCGGGGAAATTCCACTTGCCGAGGAAATCGCGGAACGACTGGTTCGGCGCATCCGGGGCGATCTCGCGGAAGTGCTCCATCGGCGACTGCCCTTCGTGCAGCGATTCCACCGTGTGCTGGGCGAAGTAGCCGATCTTCAGGTCCGGGTGCGCCGAGCGCTCGCCGGCAATCGGCATCAGCTCGCCCACCAGGGTCTTCACCAGGGTGGTCTTACCCGCGCCGTTGGGGCCGAGCAGGCCGATACGCTGGCCAGCTTCCAGGCCGAAGCCGACGTTGTGCAGGATCACCGCATCGGCGCCGTAGCCAGCCTCGACGTGGTTCAGGCGGATCAGCGAGAACGGCAGCTTGGCCGGAGGCGCGAACTCGATGCGGAACTCGCGCTCGGCACGCACCGCTTCGGTACCGGCCAGCTTGGCCAGGCGCTTCATGCGGCTCTGCGCCTGCGCGGCCTTGCTGGCCTGCGCCTTGAAGCGGTCGATGAAGCTCTGCAGGTGGGCGCGCTCGGCCTGTTCCTTCTCATGCGCGATCTGCTGCTGGCGCAGCTGTTCGGCGCGCTGGCGCTCGAAATCGGTGTAGCCGCCCGGGTAGAGCTTGGCGCCGCCACCGTGCAGGTGCAGGGTGTGGGTGGCCACGTTGTCGAGGAACTCGCGGTCATGCGAGATCAGCAGCAGGGTGCCCGGGTACTTCAGCAGCCACTGTTCCAGCCAGTACACCGCGTCCAGGTCGAGATGGTTGGTCGGTTCGTCGAGCAGCAGCAGGTCGCTGGGCATCATCAGTGCGCGCGCCAGGTTCAGGCGCACGCGCCAGCCGCCGGAGAACGAGGACACCGCGCGGTGGTGCGTCTCGGCCGGGAAGCCCAGGCCGTGCAGCAGCTTGCCGGCGCGCGCTTCAGCGTCGTAGGCGTTCAGCTCGGCCATGCGCGTATGCGCCTCGGCCACGGCTTCCCAGTCCTCGCGGGCGGTGGCGTCGGCCTCGGCGGCCAGCACCGCGGCCACCTCGGTATCGCCGCCCAGCACGAAGCTCAGCGCCGGGTCGGGCAGCGACGGGGTTTCCTGGGCGACGCTGGCGATGCGCACCTTGCCGGGCAGGTCGACGTCGCCCTTGTCCGCCTCCAGCTCGCCCTTCACCGCCGCGAACAGGCTGGACTTGCCAGCACCGTTGCGGCCGACCACACCCACCCGGTAACCGGCGTGCAGGGTCAGGTCGACATTGGACAACAGCAGCCGCTCGCCGCGGCGCAAGGCGAAATTACGAAGCGAAATCATGGGGGAAGGCGTCCATATAACCGAATGGAATGTGCTGGTGAGCACTGTTCCTGCGACGCAATTCTAGCGTTAACGAATACTTGACGCGCCCCGGGAAGCGACGCGGTCGCTCCACATCTCTCCCTCGTCGAGTCCGCGCGCCTCCCGGGCCCCTCCCCCGCCAATGCCCGCCACTGCTAAATGATTGCTTTTGCAACGTTTTTTCACATGACGCGCATTTGACAGCTGCTTAAATTCCCGTTAATTGCTGTATTGCGCACCGCAACAACCGTCGTCCGCCTCACCCCCGTGATGTCGATTCCGGTGCCAGTTCCCGCCAACCGGAGCCCCACCCCCGATGAACCGCAAGACCAGCCTGATCGCCGCCGCCATCGCTGTCGCACTCGGTGGCGCTTCGTTCGCCGCTGCTGCCCAGCAGACCGGCACCGCCGCCAACACCCTCGATACGGTGATCGTCACCGGTACCCGCGTGGCCGACCGTACGGTCGCCGAGTCGCAGTCGCCGATCGACATCATCACCCCGGAAATCCTGCAATCCACCGGTTCCGGCGAACTGGCCACCGCGCTGTCGCGCGCCCTGCCCTCGCTGAACTTCCCGCGCCCGGCCCTGACCGACGGCACCAGCGGCGTGCGCCCGGCGCAGCTGCGTGGCCTCTCTCCCGACCAGGTGCTGGTGCTGGTGAACGGCAAGCGCCAGCACACCTCGGCGATGATCAACGTCAACGGCACCATCGGCCGTGGCTCCTCGGCGGTGGACATCAATGCCATCCCCATCGCTGCCATCGAGCGCGTGGAAGTGCTGCGTGACGGCGCCTCGGCCCAGTACGGCTCGGACGCCATCGCCGGCGTCATCAACATCGTGCTGAAGGGCAGCGGCAGTGGCGGCAGCCTGGCCGTTGACTACGGCCAGTACTCGGCCGGAGACGGCAACAAGTACCAGCTCTCCGGTGACACCGGCGTCGAGTTCGGCAACGGCCGTGGCCGCGTGCACGTTGCCGGCCAGATCAGCCAGCAGGACGAAAGCAACCGCGCCGGCCCGTACCGCGGCACCACCCCGAACACCGGCAATTTCCCGGCCATCGGTGAAACGACCTTCGTCGTCGGCGACCCGCGCGTGGATGCCACCGCGGCCTCGCTCAACGGCAGCTTCGATTTCAGCGACCACGTCACCGGCTACGCCAGCGCGCTGCTCAGCAACCGCGACATCACCTCGTTCGCGTTCTACCGCTCGCCCAACCACAGCGGCCAGACTGCGCTGCTGTCGCAGATCTACCCGGACGGCTATGTGCCGGAGATCAACCAGTACTCGAAGGACCGCTCGCTGGTGGCCGGCGTCAAGGGCAACACCGACAGCGGCTGGACCTGGGACCTCAGCCTGAACCACGGCGAGAACACCCTGGACTTCAACACCCGCAACAGCATCAACTACAGCCTGGGCGCCACCAGCCCGAGCTCGTTCTACGACGGCACGCTGAAGTACCAGCAGGACATCTTCAATGCCGACTTCACCAAGTCGCTGGACTGGGGCCTGGCCTATCCGGTCACCCTGTCCTTCGGCGGTGAATACCGCAAGGAAAAGTGGGACCAGAATCCGGGCGAACTGAACTCCTACACCGGCACCGGTGCCCAGGGCTTCGCCGGCTTCACCCCCACCAATGAAGTGCACGCCGACCGCCACAACTACGCCGTCTATGCCGGCCTGGAAGCGGACCTGACCGACAAGTTCTCTGCCGGCGTGACCGGCCGCTATGAGGACTATTCGGACTTCGGCGACCGCTTCTCCGGCAAGCTGTCCGCGCGCTATGCCTTCACCGACAAGGTCGCGCTGCGTGCCACTGCCTCCAGCGGTTTCCGCGCCCCGTCGCTGGCCCAGCAGGGTTACCAGGCGGTGACCAGCCAGTTCACCAACGGCGTGTTCGTCGAACGCGGCACCTTCCCCACCACCAGCGAGGCCGCACAGGCGCTGGGCGCTTCGCCGCTGAAGGCAGAAACGTCCACCTCCTACAGCCTTGGCCTGGTGCTGCAGCCGGTTGACCGCCTGTACATCACCGTCGATGCGTACCAGATCGACATCGACAACCGCATCGCGCTGTCGTCCAGCATCACCACCAACGCCGCCACCAGCGCACTGCTGGGCACGCTGGGCCTGCCGCAGGTGACCGCGTTCTCGTACTTCACCAACGGCCTGGACACCCGCACCCGCGGTGTTGATTTCGTCTCCAGCTACACCGTGCCGTTCACGGCCAGCAGCCTGGAACTGACCGCGGCCTACAGCTACAACGACACCAAGGTGCAGCGCGTGGGCGGCACCCCGGCCGTGTTCAGCACCCTGGGCCTGACCCAGTCGCTGATCGGCCGTGATGAGATCGGTCGCATCGAGGACAGCTACCCGCGCGACAAGACCGTGCTGAGCGGCACCTGGCGTTCGGACCACTGGGAACTGGGCCTGGCGGCGACCCGCTACGGCGAATTCACCGTGCGCAACTCGGCCACCGCCCTGCGCGACCAGACCTACGGCGACAAGTGGGTGCTGGATGCGTCGGTGAGCTACAAGCCGAGCAGCAACTGGACCCTGACCGTGGGCGCCGACAACCTGCTGGACGAGTACCCGGACCGCACCGAAGACCTGCAGAACTCGACCTTCGGCATGCTGCCCTACAGCAACTACTCGCCGTTCGGCTTCAACGGCGCGTATGTCTACGGCCGCATCAAGTACAACTGGTAAGCGGTAACGCCGGCCACTGGCCGGCAGACCCTTGCCGTATCTGGGGCACTGGTGGGGTCAGAGTCCTTTTCCCGCGGGAAAAGGGATCTGACCCCATTCGCATTTTCGGTTTGCCGTATCTGGCGTCATCGGTGAAAATCGGGGCATCCCCCCGATTTCCTGCGAGTGCCGATGCACCATGACACCGACCTGATCAACATCGTAGCCGTTGGTCTGGGGCTCGCCTTCATCTTCGGCGCGCTGGCCAACAAGCTGCGCTTGTCTCCTCTGGTCGGGTACCTGGTGGCTGGCATCTGCGTCGGCCCGTTCACCCCCGGCTTCGTCGCCGACCAGGCGCTGGCCAACCAGCTGGCCGAACTGGGCGTGATGCTGCTGATGTTCGGCGTCGGCCTGCACTTCTCGCTGAAGGACCTGATGGCGGTGAAGGCCATCGCCATCCCCGGCGCCATCGGCCAGATCGCCGTGGCCACCCTGCTGGGCTGGGGGGTGGCCTGGCTGATGGGCTGGCCGGCCCTGCATGGGGTCATCTTCGGTTTCTCGCTGGCCACCGCCAGTACCGTGGTGCTGCTGCGGGCGATGGAAGAACGCCGCCTGCTGGAAACCCTGCGCGGCAAGATCGCGGTGGGCTGGCTGATCGTCGAGGACCTGGCCTGCGTCCTTGCACTGGTGATGATGCCGGTGCTGGCCGGCGTGTTCGGCCCCGATGCCGCCAAGGAAACCCACACCCTCGGCAGCGTGCTGGCCGACATCGGCTGGACCTTCGTGCAGCTGGGCCTGTTCGTGGCGGTGATGCTGGTGGTCGGCCGCCGGGTCATTCCGTGGATCCTGGAGCGAATCGCCGGCACCGGTTCGCGCGAGCTGTTCACCCTCTCGGTGCTGGCCATTGCGCTGGGCGTGGCGTTCGGCTCGGCCATGCTGTTCGGCGTGTCCTTCGCGCTGGGCGCGTTCTTCGCCGGCATGCTGCTCAACGAATCCGAACTGAGCCACAAGGCCGCTACCGATTCGCTGCCGCTGCGCGATGCGTTCGCGGTGCTGTTCTTCGTCTCGGTCGGCATGCTGTTCGACCCCAACATCATCGTGCAGCACCCGTGGCAGGTGCTGGCGACGGTGGCCATCATCATGTTCGGCAAGTCGGCGGCAGCGTTCTTCATCGTGCGCGCCTTCGGCCACCCGACCAGCACGGCGCTGACCATCTCGGCCAGCCTGGCGCAGATCGGCGAATTCGCCTTCATCATCGCCGGCCTCGGCGTCGCCCTGCAGATCCTGCCCAAGGAGGGCCAGTCGCTGGTGCTGGCCGGTGCGCTGGTGTCGATCATGCTGAACCCGCTGGTGTTCGGCCTGCTGGACCGCTGGCAGGCCAAGCAGGAGAAGTCGCCACAGGCGGCCGAGCCCGAAGAGGCCACCGGCCCCTCCCGCGACCTGCATGGCCACGCCATCGTGATCGGCTACGGCCGCGTGGGCAGCGAGCTGGCGCAAGTGTTGCGCGACCGTGGCGTGCCGGTGCTGGTGATCGATGACAACAAGGAACACGTCGAGCAGGCGCATGCCAAGGGCCTGGCGGCGATCCGCGGCAGCGCGGCGGCCGACCGGGTGCTGGCCGAGGCCCATCCGGAGCGGGCGAAGATCGCGGTGCTGGCCATTCCGCAGCCGCTGGAAGCCGGTGAGGCGCTGGCCAAGCTGCGGGCGATCAACCCGGACCTGACCCTGCTGGCGCGGGCGCACAGCGATGCGGAGGTGAAGCATCTGCTGGAACACGGTGCCGATGGCACGGTGATGGCCGAGCGTGAGCTGGCCTATTCGCTGGCGGAGATGATCATGTCGACGCCGCCGTACCGGAACCTGGGGCAGCACAGCATTCCGGTGGTGTGAGGGCTGTTGGTAGGTGTCGACCTTGGTCGACAGTAGATCCACGCCTTGCGTGGATGCGCTTCGTGACCATCCATCCACTCGATGACCATCCATCCACGCATGGCGTGGATCTATGACAAAAAATCCCCGGCGGGCCCGCACCCGCCGGGGATTTGTCTTGCTGGGACTGCCAGTTCTGCCACGCCTTGGAGAGGCAGTTCCACCGTAACCCATCCTGCCCTGCGTGGTGATCGCCGCTGGCGATGACGACCAAGCCTGCAGCTATCAGGCCGCCGCCAGCGCCTGCTCCAGGTCGGCGCGCAGGTCGCCGATGTGTTCGATACCGATCGACAGCCGCACGGTGTCCTCGCCGACGCCGGCACGGGCCAGTTCGTCGGCGTCCAGTTGGCGGTGCGTGGTCGAGGCCGGATGCGTAGCCAGCGATTTTGCGTCGCCCAGGTTCACCAGCCGGGTGAACAGCTTGAGTGCGTCCAGGAAGCGCGCACCCGCCTCGCGGCCACCGGGCAGGCCGAAGGTCAGTACGCCGGAGCCGTGCCCACCCAGGTAGCGCTGCGCGGCGGCATGTTCGGGGTCGCCGGCCAGGCCGGCATAACGCACCCACGCTACCTTGGCGTGCGCCTGCAGGTACTGCGCCACCGCAAGTGCGTTGGCATTGATCCGCTCCATGCGCAGGGCCAGGGTTTCAATGCCCTGCAGAATCAGGAACGCATTGAACGGCGACAGCGCTGCACCCGTGTTGCGCAGCGGCACCACCCGCGCACGGCCGATGTACGCCGCTGGACCGAGCGCTTCGGTGTAGACCGCGCCGTGGTAGCTGGGGTCGGGTTCGTTCAGACGGGCGAAGCGCTTGCGCTGCGCGACCCAGTCGAAGCGTCCCGAGTCGACGATCGCCCCGCCCAGGCTGGTGCCGTGGCCGCCGAGGTACTTGGTCAGCGAATGCACCACGATGTCGGCACCATGCTCGAACGGGCGCAGCAGGAACGGCGTGGCCACGGAGTTGTCGACGATCAGCGGCACACCGGCGGTATGCGCCACCTCGGCGATGGCGGCGATGTCAGTGACATTCCCGCGCGGGTTGCCGATGGACTCGACGAACACGGCCTTGGTGCGTTCGTCGATGAGCGCGGCGAGCGCAGCGGGATCCGCCGGATCGGCAAAGCGCGCGCTGATGCCGTACTGCGGCAGGGTGTGCGCCAGCAGGTTGAGGCTGCCGCCGTACAGCGCGCTGGCCGCTACGATGTTGTCCCCGGCCTCGGCGATGGTCTGGATGGCATAGGTGATGGCCGCCTGTCCCGAGGCCAGGGCCAACGCACCGATGCCGCCTTCCAGCGCGGCCAGGCGCTGTTCCAGAACGTCGGTGGTGGGGTTCATGATGCGTGTGTAGATGTTGCCCGGCACCCTCAGGTCGAACAGGTCCGCGCCGTGCTGGGTGTCATCGAAGGCGTAGGCCACGGTCTGGTAGATCGGCACCGCCACCGCACGCGTGGTCGGGTCGGGACGATAGCCGCCGTGCACGGCCAGGGTTTCCAGTTGCCACTGCGGGTCACTCATCGCACCTGACTCCATCCGGGAAACGGCCACCATAGGGCAGCCGTGTCGCGCGGGTCAGACCCACTGGCAATCAGACCCTTACTGCGGGTTATCAGCGGCCGTCGCCCGGGCACGCAGGCCCCTCGCCACCACCGCACACCATCACGCCACTGAGCCACTTCACCCAGGTCACCACGTCAGCTTCCTTCACCTCGGTGCGGAACGATTTCTGCACGGTGTAGAAGCCCTCCTTGCCCTGGATGCCCTTGATCCAGGAGGTTTCAGGCTTGCCTGTGGCGGGGTTGAGCGGGCAACTGAGCATCAGCACCGCCATCGGACGGCCGTGTTCTTCCCCCTCACGCAGCCAGTTCGCCTGTGAATCCGGGCAGACCCCGCGCCAGCCGGCTTCCATGGTGCCCAGGAACTCTCGCGGCGAAACCCAAGCGGAATTTGGCGCGATGTTGACGGTGACCATGTCGGTCCACGCTTCCACCGTCTGTCCCTCGGGCACGAACTCGGTGATGTCGCCGGTTTTCGGATCGGATGCCTCGAAAGCTTTGACGTAGCCATCGAACTTTGGCATCAGCACCTGCTCGCTGCTGGCCGCCATCGCAGTAGCGGAGGCCAGGCTGACGCCCAAGGCAAGACACAACGGGACCGCGCGGAACTTCTTCATGGAACTCCTTCTCCTGGTAAGCGATAACTGCATGGGACACGCACAGCATGAAGCATGTCTGGAATGTTCGCCGAGCCTTATGCGACAACGCGTGAGTGTCTGTGACGTATTTGCACGACAAGCGTCTTGCCCGAAATCAGTTACAACGCTAAAAGTGAGATTTTAGTCACTCAATCGAGTGTAGATGTGTATTGATTTGAATTCCGCCCATCCGCAGCCGTATCGTGGAAGCATTCAAGGATGCTGGGTCGATTGATGATGGATCGGTTGATGATGGGACTCAAAAGGCAGCCGGCCAGGTCACGGGTGGTTTCCCATGCGCTCCGCCCCCTGTTGCTGGCATTGCTGCCGCTGCTGGCGGCATGTGGGAGCAAGGAGCGCGGGCCGCCGCCCTACGAGGCCAACCCTAGCCCCAAGGACGCGTATGAGGTTGTCGTCACGACGCACAATGCGCCGGAGGATATATACGTGAAGGGGGCTTGGATTTCCTACACGATTACGAACGGGAACTGCCTCCCCCCAATAGATAACTTCGAGGGTGTTAGCTACGGCATCGAGAAGCACTCCCTCAAGATTCCCCTGGAGAAAATCGATGCTCACACCTACACCGGAACCTACTTCCGCGATGGGCTGGCGGAGAAAGACTATTTTGGCCGTGGCCTCTGTCGCTGGAGAGTTGACTACGTCAGCTCAAGCATTGAGACGGAAAGCACCAGGTCCTTTACGTACTTCCAGATAGTCACGGACCCGCAGCAGCGCACAACCACCCGATTTGCAAAGCGCGCCATTGCACCACGCCTGGATGATGGTGAACGTTATCCCGCCAGTGATCTTTCGGAGGAAAGGTTCAAGCGTGAGATTCCGATCGAGCAACAAAGCGACTTCTTCTCGTACAGCATCACCATCGCCAAAAGGGCTGATGAGCAATGAATTCCAAAGTCCACGCACGACTGTCCAATGAAGCCTATGAGCCGCCTAAATTCGACAAGAATGGGAAGCCAGAGTCCGTTATCATCGACGGCGAGAGGTTTGTTGTAGTCCGCCACATGGACAAGCCCAACGGTTACCAAGGCTCGATCTTTCAGAGTCTGGACACCGGGGCCTACGTCGTAGCCCACCGCGGCACCGAATTCGACCGGCAGCTGCTCAAGGATGGCGTGGTGGACGTCGGCATGGTGACCGGCAAACTCAACGCCCAGCTGCACGATGCACTGGAACTCACTCGAATCGCCAAGGAGATGGCGGACCGGGACAACAGAGCACTGACCGTAACCGGGCATTCTCTCGGCGGCGCATTGGCGCAGATCACCGCCCACCACTACAACCTGCCCGGCGAAGCCTTCAATCCCTACGGCGCGGCTGGTCTGGGCTACAGGATCCGGGAAGGCCAGCCGGCGCACGCCGCCCCGTTCACCAACCACGTCATGGCTGGCGATTTCGTCAGCGCCGCCAGTCAGCACTACGGCAGCGTGCAGATCTATGCCCTGCCCAGTGAACTCAACCTGCTGCGTTCCGCTGACAACATGGCCGCCTTGGGCGGTCCAGCCAAATCCGTGGCCCTCTTCGGGCTCACCCCGGCGCTTGCGGTGCAGATGGCCGATTCACACCGGTTGAAGCACTTTGTGGATGACCCGGCCACGGTGCCACCGCGCCTGTCAGTACTTGGGCAGGAATCGGCGCGGATCACGCAGCCTGAAGACCGGGCCCGAGTAGATGATTTCCGCGAGAACATGGCCATGCAGCGCGATGCCATTACCCGGCTGAGTCGGGGCATCCCGGGCCTTGCCGTGGAGGGCATCGACAAACTGCGTGGCCACGACGAACCAGGCGCCTTTGGCGAGCGACAAGCCCGCGCTGCCGAACTCGCTGCACACCCTTTCAATCCCGCCGAGCGTCGCGAAGCACCCGGCTCAGATGGCGGCCCACGTCGCGAGAAACCGGCCTTTCACAGCAGATCGCCGCTGGAAGATCGCTTGAACGAAATGCTCAACGCCGACCCCGACCGCTTCAAGGTCCTCAACCAGCAGATGTCCACGCTCAATGCCGGCCAGGTGCTGGACCAGCAGGCGCAGTCCCAGGTAAATGCCGAGGACCGGGCGCGCGCGCACAGCCAGGAACAGGCCGCCCAGCAGGCGGCGCAACAGGAACAGGCAGCCTCTGCCATGCGCCGTTGACCTACCGAAGACACCCTCATGGATGAACGCGAACTGGAAGATCTGATCAGCAAGACCGCCTTGCTGATGGAGCGCTACCAGCGAATGTGCACGGACATGGCCCAGCAGCAATCGCAGCTGTCGGCCGCGTTGAATGGGCTTGCACAATCACTGCCCGCGCAGTTCAAAGCCAGCGCCGATGCTGCCGTGGCTGGGGTGAGCCGGGACAGCACAACGGCTGTCAAACAGGCGTTGCTCGCGCCGGTGAGCGCCTATGAGCAGCAACTGGCGGTATCGGCAAAGGGTGTGGGCCGCAGCACCGAAGCACTGGCTGCGGAAGTCAAGCGCTTGCAGCTCGCGTCGCGCGGCGTCTTTGGAATGTTCGCCGAGCCGTATGCGACAACGCGTGAGTGTTTGTGACGTATTCGCAGGACAAGCGTCTTGCCCGAAATCAGTTACAACGTTAAAAGTGAGATTCTCGTCACTTAATTTGGTATGCGAGTCTGCTGGTTTGAAATCTGCCCATTCGCGGCCGTATCGTAGAGACATTTTAAAGATGCGGGATCGGCTGATGATGGAACTCAAAGGGCACCGGATCAGTGCACATGTCCCGTCCCGCGCACGCTGCCCGCTGTTGCTGGCGTTACTGCCGCTGCTGACCGCATGTGGGAGTAAAGAGCGCACGCCGCCTCCCTATGAGGCCAATCCTTCGCCCAAGGAAGCGTATGAGGTCGTCATCACGACGCATGATGCGCCGGAGAGCATCTACGCAACGGGCGCGTACGTGACCTACAAAGTCACAAATGATTGCCTGCCTCCCATCGACAATTTTGAGGGTGTTCGTTACGGGATCGACAAGCACTCGCTCGATATTCCGCTACGGAAAGTCAACCCAACAACATACAAGGGAACGTACTTCCGCGACGGCATCCTCGATCTCGACTACTACGGGAGAGGCCCCTGCGAATGGGAAATAGTCCTGGTCGGCGCGGCACTGAAAGCGGACACCCCCAAGTCTCCCACCTACTTTACGATCTCCACCAGCGTAGACGGCGGGAGTGAGACACGATACTCAAGCAAGAGCATCCAGCCGCTGCTCGGCGAAGGCAGCGCATCTCCGGCAGACAGCATGCCGACGTCCAGGTTCATCAGGACCGTACCGGAAGCTCAGCGCAGCAACTACTTTTCGTACACGATCGCAATCAGTCCAAGGAAGAAATAAATGAGCAAGAACGCCAATGCCGACCTGTCAGACGCAACTTATTTACCACCTCAGTTTGAAGCCAACGGAGCTCCGAAAGAGATCGATGCTGGTGGAGACAAATTTGTAGCCGTGAAACACCTGGACATGCCCAGCGGCTATCAGGGCACGATCTACAAGAACCTTCAGACCGGCGATTACGTCGTTGCGCATCGCGGCACCGAATTTGACCGCCAACCGCTGATGGACGGCGCAATCGATCTGGGAATGGTCTCCACCCGCTTCAATGGACAGCTCAAGGACGCACTGGAACTCACGCGACAAGCCAAGGAACTGGCTGATCGCGATGGCAGCAACGTCTCCGTCACCGGCCACTCCCTCGGTGGCGCGCTGGCGCAGGTCACCGCGCATCACTACAACCTGCCCGGCGAAGCCTTCAACCCTTACGGCGCCAACAGTCTGGGTTACCGCATTCCAGCAGGCCAGCCCAGCAACGCTGCGCCTTTCACCAATCATGTAATGGCCGGCGATTTCGTCAGTGCGGGAGGCAAGCACTACGGGGATGTCGAGATGTATGCACTGCCCAGCGAACTGAAGACACTACGCAATGTCGAATTCGCTTCCCGTCTGGCGGGTGGAATGGCCACCGAGGTTGCCAAGCCGCTGACGGCAGCCATGCTGGGCGATTCCCATCGCATGAAACACTTCGTCGATCATGTAGAAAATGGAGAACAGGTCAAATCGGTCCTCGAGAACCCAGCGGCTCGCATTACCGATGCTGACGACCAGCGCCGTGTGGATGCCTATCGCACCAGCATCCACCAGATACGCGCCACCACCACGGTGATTGCTCGTGGGTCCCCCGGCCTCGCAGTGGATGCGCTGGATGCAATCCGCGGTCCGGAAGAGTCAGGCGCCTACGGACAACGCCAAATAGCCGCAAGGCAGGCAGCTCCGATGTTCAACCCGGCTGAGCACCGCAATGCCCCCGGTTCCGACGGTGGGCCGATGAGGGAAGACCCCACTTTCCACACTCTGTCGCCATTGGGGAATCGCTTGAACGAAATGCTCAACGCCGATCCCGACCGCTTCAAGGTCCTCAACCAGCAGATGTCCACGCTCACTGCTGGCCAGGCACTGGACCAGCAGGCCCAGTCCCAGGTAAATGCCGAGGACCAGGCGCGCGCGCACAGCCAGGAGCAGGCCGTCCAGCAGGCCGCACAACAGGAACAGACAGCCTCGGCCATGCGCCGTTGACCTACCGGAGACACCCTCTTGGATGAACGCGAACTGGAAGATCTGATCAGCAAGACCGCCTTGCTGATGGAGCGCTACCAGCGGATGTGCACGGACATGGCCCAGCAGCAATCGCAGCTGTCGGCCGCGTTGAATGGGCTTGCACAATCACTGCCCGCGCAGTTCAAAGCCAGCGCCGATGCTGCCGTGGCTGGGGTGAGCCGGGACAGCACAACGGC
>NZ_QETL01000054.1:0-26016 GCF_003105135.1 Stenotrophomonas sp. SPM
CCAGCAGCAGCCGTAGCCCACAGCCGCGTGAAACTGTCGAAGGCGGGGCACTGTGGGTTTGCGGGGTGTGAGCCGCATGGATGCGGCGACCAAGCCCCCATGGATGGGTTTACGGCGTCCCCGCAAACCCACAGTGCCCCGCCATCCCACGGAATGCCCGCTATTGCTGTTGCTCTGGCTTTGGCCGTTGCATTGAGCAGGTGCAGGGCTGCAAGCCCTGCCGCAAAAAACCCTACTTCTTGCGCTCGCGGGTGGGGAATGGTTCCATCGCGCGGAAGCGGTTGCTGTACTCATCGGTCAGCGTCCGCGCTTCCTGCCCGTTGCGCACGATCGTCGGGGTCAGCAGCACGATCACCTCGGAACGCTTGTTCAACCGGGCCTTGTTGCCGAACAGACCTCCCACGATCGGCAGACGGCTGAGGCCCGGCACGCCCTTGGAGCTATCTTCGTCGGAATTGGTGATCAGGCCCGCCAGCATGATCGTGTCGCCGCTCTGCAGCGCCGCCTCGGTGGAAATCTTGCGGGTGTTGATCGGCGGGTTGCAGGTGGTCTTGGTCGGGTCGCAGCCGGTCGGCACGGCGCCGGCCGAGCTGACTTCCTGCACGATGTCCAGGAACACCACGCCATCACGGGTGATGCGCGGGCGCACCTTGAGGATCACGCCGGTGTCCAGGTACTGCACCTGGCTGTAGGTGCTGTCGCTGATGCCGGTGTTGACCGACACCGAGTTGATCGGAATCTTGGTGCCGACGTTGAGCTGCGCTTCGGCGTTGTTGCGCACGAAGATGGACGGGGTCTGCAGCAGGCGCAGGTTGGTCACCTGGTCCAGCGCGCTCACCACCGCGGCAGCATTCTTGCCGAGGAAGGTCCAGCCGGTCTCGCTGCCGGTGATGGCGCCGGCGAAGCTGCCCCAGATGTTGCGGCCCAGCGCGCTGGGCAGAGTGGCGCCGCCGGTGGCACCGGTGAAGCTCTGACCTTGGACGGCGTTCTCGAAGAACCAGTTGACGCCGTACTTCAGGTCGCCGTTGAGGTCGACCTCTGCCACCTGCGCTTCGATGTGCACCTGCAGCGGCATCACGTCCAGCTTCTCGATCACTTCGCGGATCGAGCGCCAGGCCTGCGGGGTGGCGCGCACCAGCAGTGCATTGGTTTCTTCCACCGCCGAGACGCCGACGGTGTCACCTTCCACATCGAGGCTGACGCTGATGTTGCCTTCCTGCCGCTGCGGCAGGTTCATCGTGCTGGCCATGCCGCCGTTGGCGCTGGACGAGGTGCCGGCGCCGTTGGTGTTGTTGCTGCTGCCATCGCTGGTGTTGCTGAAGGTGTCCCCACCCCGGCTGTCCAGCTGCATCGGCGTCGCGCCCGGCGCCAGCCCGGCGCTGGAACCACGGTTGTTGCGGTTGTTGCTGCTGGCGAAGGCTTCGGAGAGGCGCTGGGCCAGGTCGCGCGCCTTGATGTAGCGCAGCTCGTAGGAGAACAGGCGGGCGCTGCCACCGGCGGTGTCGATGCGGTCCAGCCACTGCTGGATCTGGTCCAGGTAGCGCACCTGCGGGGTGATCACCAGCACGGCGTTGGCATTTTCCAGCGGCAGGAAACGGAACATGCCGGCGCTGGGCGTCTTGCTGTCTTCGCCGAATACTTTCTCCAGGTCGCTGGCGACCTGCTCGGCCTTGCCCGACTGGATCGGGAACACGCCCACCGACATGCCCGACAACCAGTCGACGTCGAAGATCTCGACGGTGTGCAGGTAGTTTTCCAGCTCGGCGCGGGTGCCCCCGAGGGTGATCACGTTGCGGCCGGTATCGACGTTGACGATGGCATTGGGCCGCGCGTACGGCTCCAGCACCTTCTTCATCTCGCTGGCGGAAATGAACTGCAGCGGCACCACGCGCACTTCGAAGCCGCGGGCACTGGAGGCCGGCGCGGTGCTGGGTGCGACGGTGCCGGCCAGCGCCTGGTCGGCGGCGACGATGTTGTAGCGGCCACCGCTGTAGACCATGCGGGCGTTGTTCCAGCCCAGCACCATCTCCAGCAGGTTGAGCGCCTGCGCCGGCGACACCGGCTTGGGCGTGGCCAGGGTGACCGTGCCCTGCACGCCCGGCGCGATGACGTAGTTCTGCCCCAGCATGTCGCCGAGGATCGCCTTGACCACCGCGTGCACCGACTCGCCTTCGAAGTTGAAGGTGGCGCTGCCGCCGCTGGCCGAATGCAGGGCCGGTGACGGCGCGCGCGCGGCCTCGCGGTTGATCATGGTGCCGCTGCCACGGCGGATTACCGCCTGCGGCGTGCCGGCGGCAGCATCGCCCTCGACCACCTGGGGATCGGCGGCGGCGGCACCGGCTTCCGGTGGCGGCGTGGTGGCACTGCGATGGACATGCGGGCCGGACACGGTGGCGCAGCCGACCAGCAGCGTCAGGGCAAGGGACCAGGGCAGAAAACGCAGGTTCATGCATTCACTCTATCGGTTGGAGCCATCGCCCGGGGGCGGCGACGGTTGTTGCTGCTGTTGCTGCAGCTGACGGCGACGGGCCTGGATGCGTTCGCGGATGGCCTGCATCTGCGCTTCGCTGGGGCCGTTGTTGGCGGGGGCGGCCGGCGATGGCGCGCTTGCCGGGGCGGCCACGGCCCCGGCGCCGCTGACGACATCGGGGCTGGGCCGCGCATTGGATGCGGCAGCAGCGGCGGGTGGCGGCGGCGGCGGCGGCACGACACCGGCGGGCGGGACTGTGCCATTGGCACCGCGCAGCACGGTCGGCGGTTCACCGCCCTGCCCGTTGAAGGTGGCCAGTTCCAGCACCTGGCTGCCGCTGGGGCCGATCACCGTGGCCTGGCGAGGCTCCAGCGCGACCAGCTGCCAGCCATCGACCGCCTCACCATTCAGGCGCAGGCGCACCGAGCGGTTCTGTTCGGTGGTGAAGGTGGCCATGCTGAAACTGTCAGTGAGCAGCACGCCGGTCAGGCGCAGCGCGGCACTCGCGGCCGGTTCGCTGCCACCCAGCAGATACGGGCGCGGCTGCCGGTCTTCGGCGAACAGGGGGCGTTCGCCGATGGCGCTGAAGCTGTCGGCAGCGGCCATGCGCTCGGCAGCCATCGGCGGCAGGGCCGGCAGCGTGGCCTGCGCGGCGGCATCACTGTCGGCAGCCGGCAGGCGACCGCCGAGGCCGAAGCCGGTAGCCAACCAGGTGGCGCCCGCCCAGCCAGCCAGGGCCAGCAGGAAGCCGGTACGCAGGGTGATCGGGTCACGTTTCATCGGTGCCCTCCGCTTCCACCGGCGGCTCGGCCGGTGTAGGGCTGGCATCGGCGGCAGGCGCCGATGAAGGGGCATCCGTCGCAGGCGCGGCGGCGGCATCGCCACCGGCCCCGGGCAGCAGGTAGCCGGCCAGTTCAAACGACACGTCCAGGCCCAGGCCCGATTCGTTCGCCGATTGCTGGAAGCGCTGCGCGATCATGTTGAGGTTGTCGACGAACAGGCGCGGGCTGCCGGTTTCCAGGCTGTGCAGCACGGTGGCCAGTTCGGCCACGCCACAGCGCAGACGCACCTGCATGGCCACGCGCACGAACTCGGCATCGCGGCGGTTGTCAGTGAGCGGCGTGCGGTTGCTGATGGTGCAGCTGCGGTTGCCCGGGCTGGCGGTGGCGACCGCATCCTGCACGCGCGCGCCGAGGGCCGCGGCAGCGGCTTCGGCGGTGGCCTCACGCAGGAAACCAGGCCGCTGCTGCAGGGCCTCGCGGGTCTGCTGCAGGCGCTGTTCGATCTGCGGCTGCTGCTGCAGCTGTGCCTGCACGCGCTGCTGGCGCTCGCGCAGCGCCGCTACGTCGTCGTTGATGGCCAGCAGCGGCTGGGTGAACCACGGGTGCACCAGCAGCAGGTAGGCCAGGCCCAGCACTGCCACCAGCAGTACCAGCGCCAGCCAGCGGTCACGGCGTGCGCTTGGCATCGGCATCGGCCGCCTCCTTGGCTGGGGCGGCAGGGGCGGCGGCAGGGGCCACCGGCACCGGCTGCAGCTCGGCGGTCAGGGTGAAGCGATCACGGCCGCTGCCGGCGCCGTCGGCCTGCAGCACGCCGGTCAGGTTGACCTTGCGCCACTGCGGTGCGTCCTGCAGCAGTTGCACCAGCTGCGAGGCTTCGCTGCTGAGGCCGATCAGCTGCAGGTTGTTGTTCTCGATGGCCAGTTTTTCCAGGTAGGTGCCGTTGGGCAGGCGCTGGGTCAGTTCGTTCCACAGCTCCACCGTGCTGGCGCGCTGCGCGCGCTGCTTTTCCAGGAACGCGGCACCGTCCAGCAGCGCCTGCAGTTCGCTGCGCTCGCTGGCCACGCCACGCGCACTGCGGGCGCTGCGCTCGACCTCGTCGCGCAGCGCGTCGGCAGCCTCGCGGCGGTTGTCCAGCAGCTGTGCGGCAGCCAGCACCAGCATCACCAGTGCAGCCAGGCCGAGCAGCAGGTTCCAGCGCCGCATCGGGTCATGCCGCGGCTGGCGCTGGGCCTGCGGCAGCAGGTTCACCTGCAGCGGCTGGCCCTGCGCGTCGAGGGCATCGACACCGGACAGCGCATCGGCCCAGGCGCCGACCTGGCCGCGCCAGGCATCGAGCTGGCGCAGCGGCCAGGCCACCAGTTCAACCTGCAGCAGGCCTTCGCCGGAACTGCCGCGTTCGCGCACGTCATAGCTGACCTGGCTGGATTCGAATGGCGTCTGCCGATCAATTTCATAGCCGACCACCGCCCGCAGGCGGTCGCCGGCGGCCATCGGCAGGCGCAGGTTGCGGCGCAGGACCTGCGGTTCGGCCAGCAGCCAGACCCGCGGCAGGCTGCGCAGGCGCGCGTCGAGGACGCGGTCCAGTCCAGCCGGCTGGGTCGGCCATGGCAGGCTGGCCACGGGTTCCAGGCCCTGCCCGGCTTCGCGCCAGACCTGCAGCAGGTCGCCCTGCCGCTGCAGCAGCAGGCGGGTCTGCGACCAGCCGAGCGCCCACTGCCAACGCGCCGGTACCCAGGCCAGCAGGGACTGCCGCCACCAGCGCAGGAAACGGCCCGCACCTGGGCCGATCCGCCCCTGCACCTGCCGCAGGCTGTCCTGCCATGCCGTCATCTTGCTGCCATTCCCTGCTCCCAGCGAAGCACCGTGTAGGTTCGTCCGGGCACACCGCCCGATCCATTGCGTACCACCGCCTGCAGGACCGACAAGCGACCGCTGCCGTCGATGGCACGGGTCTCGATACTATAGGTGCCGCTGCCGCTGGCAAGCATTGACGGCGCCGCACCGGAACCTTCGTCACGCTCCTGCTGGGCGCGCTGCGCCAGCACCTGCTCGGCATCCAGGCCCAATGCGGTCAGCACCGGCGCCCCCGCCACGCGCGGATCCGGCCGCGCCTGGCGGCTGTACAGCGTCAGATACGGCAGCATCACCGTGTACAGCGAGGCACGCATGCCAAGCACGCGCTGCAGTTCGCCCAGGGTTTCGAAGCGCTTGTTGCGCGGCCCATACGGCAGGCCCGCCGCTGCATAATCCGGCGCCTCGGCGCCACCACCGGGCTGCAGAAGGCTGTCTGCGTCGCGCCAGTCAATGATGGCACCGGCCAGCTGCCGGGCCTGCTCGGCAGGTTCGCCCAGCGCCTGCAGGAATGCAGTCAGCAGCGTCGCGTCGGCCAGGTTCAGGTTGATCTTGCCGTTCTCGTCCAGCACCCGGATCTCGACCGGAACATCGTCGTACTGCCAGCGGTAGGTGCGTCCATCGGCCTGCCAGGCCGGCCGCTGCGGGTCCGGGCGCAGGCGCAGCAGTGCATATTCCAGCCCGGCACGGGCACGTTCCTGGCCACGCGCATCATCGTCTAGCACGCGCTGCTGCAGGTGCTCCACGCGTGCGGTCAGCGCGAAGGCACCGACCAGCGCGGTCATTAGCGCGATCAGCCACAACACCAGCACCAGGGCGGCACCGCGCTGCGCCTTCATCGTGCACCGCCCATGCCGCCGCTACGCGGTGCGACCACCAGCGGCGGCCACGGCGCGCCACGCTGCGGCACGATCTGCACTTCCACCAGCAACGGCAGCCGCCGAGTGTCGTCCCAGCGCGGCAGCCAGTCGCTCATCTGTCCGTTGGCCGGATCGATGCCGCGGTAGCGCAGCTTCACTTCTTTCAGTGCATCGGCCAGCACTTCGGGTGGGCGCGGCGGCGTTTCCGGCAGGCGTTCACCTTCCTGCAGCAGCACCAGGTGCAGCAGCAGGCGGCGCTGGCCGGGCGCGCCATCCACCTGCAGGGTATGCAGGTAGGGCCCGCCGCGACCGAGATAGCCGGGCAGATCGGCGACGAACTGCATGCCTTCGTCATCGCCCTGGAAGAACACCGGCTCGCGGGTCGGATCGGGCACCTCGATCGGGCTGCGCAGCGCACCACCCAGCTGGCGCCGCAGCAGCGCCTGCACCGCGCGCATGCGTTCGCTGTCGGCCGCGATCTGTTCGCCGCGTTGGCTGACCGCCATCGCCGCACGCACGCTGGCGAATGCCAGGGCCAGGCCACCGGCCAGCAGCACGGTGGCCAGCATCACTTCGACCAGGGTGAAGCCGGCGGCGCGACGCTTCATCGTGCGCCCTCCAGGTCCGGTGGCAACAGGCGCAGGCTGCGCCACTGCAGTTTCTCGCGTTCGCCGTCGCCCCAGCGCACCTGCAGCTGCAGTTCGGCCAGCCACGGCGCACCCGGTGACTGCGTCGGCGCGACATCACCGGCACGCGGCTCGCTCCATGGCTGCACCTGCAGCTGCCAGTGGTAGCGGCCCTGTTCCCATTCGCCACTCTGGCTGCCGACCTGCAGCGGCGCGTCGACGCCGGCGCTGGCCAGCAGCGACTGCGCATGCAGCACCGCACGGGTACGCAGCTCGCCATCGCGGACCTGTCGCGCGCCGCCGGACAGGCTGCCCAGCAGCAGGGTCAGGGCCAGGCCCAGCAGGGCGAAGGCCACGATCACTTCAAGCAGGGTGAACCCACGCGCCGACTGTTTCATTGCGGCCGCCACGGACCGGAGCGGACCTCGCCGGTCAGCCAGCCGACATCGATGCGCCATTCGGCGGCGTCGCGCTGCAGGCGGATGCGGCCGCCACTGGAACCACCATCGGGATGGAATTCGATCACGCCCTGCCCCGGCGCATCGCTGAGCTGCGCGGCGCCTTCAAACACCACCTGCACCGGTTCGGGCACGCTGCCACGGCGCTCGTTGGCGCCCTGCCAGCGGTGCTCGGCCGGCTCGATGACGAAGCGCTGCGGTTCACCGCGGGCAATCGCCTGCGCGCGCACCATGCGCAGCTGGCTGGCGATGTCCTTGCCCGCGCTGCGCAGCTGCATGCCGGCGAAGCCACGCGACAGGCCAGCCGCCGTGATCAGGCCGATGGCCGCGATCAACGCGATCACCAGCAGCATCTCCAGCAGCGACAGGCCGGTCGCGCGCCTGCCGTGCAGGCGCGGGCTGGGCAGCCGGCGCGGCAGGTACGGCGTCATGCGGGATTACGGCTCGTAGCGGATGTCAGCATCGACGCTGCTGCCGCCGGCCTTGCCGTCCTTGCCCAGGCTGATCAGCTCGTAGGCCTGGCCTTCGCCCGGCGCGCGGTATTCCAGCGCGTGGCCCCACGGATCGTTCAGATCGGCAGGCTTGGCATACGGACCCAGCCAGCCACCGACACCGGCCGGCGAGGTCACCAGGTCATTGAGCGAACCGGGCAGCTTGCCGGTGTCGATCTGGTAATTGTCGATCTTGGAGGCGACGGTCTGCACCTGCGCCTTTGCGATGTTCGCCTTGCCGCGGTCGGCGCCGCCGAGCACGCGGCTGGCGACCAGGGTCAGCACCGCGCCGATCAGCACGATGACGATGATGATTTCCAGCAGGCTCATGCCGGTCTGGTGGCGTGCGCTGGCGAAGGACAGGCGGATCGGGCGACGGGAAGCAAGCATGGTCGGTCCTTTCAGTTGCGGTGAGTCGGGGTTGCAGGGAAAGCCATCATCAACCGATGGCGTTGGTGAGGTCGTACAGCGGTACGAGCACGGCCACGATGACCGCGCCGACCACCGAGGCCAGCACCAGGGTGATGGCCGGCACCATCGCCGCCAGCAGGCGGTCGATGCGGCGGGCGCTGTCCTGTTCGAAGGTGTCGACGGCCTTCAGCAGCATGGTGTCGAGCGCGCCGGATTCCTCGCCGACCTGGATCATCTGCAGGGCCAGGCGCGGGAAGCGCTTGCCGCGCGACAGCGCCAGCGACAGGCCGGCACCGTTCTTCACTTCGTCGGCGGCGGTGTCCAGATCGGCGGCCAGCGCGCGGTTACCCAGCACGTTGCGGGCGATGCCCAGCGCGCCCAGCAGCGGCACGCCGTTGCGCAGCAGCGTGCCGAGGGTGCGGGCCAGGCGTGCGGTTTCCAGCTCGCCGAGCAGGCGGCCTATGCCGCGCCGCTGCAGCAGCCAGCCATCCAGCGCCAGGCGCGCGGCGGGCTGGCGGAAATGGCGTTCCAGCAGCAGTGCCAGCACCGCCGGCACCACCAGCAGCAGGATCCACCAGTCACGCACGAACAGGCCCAGCTGCAGCACCGCGTTGGTGAACCACGGCAGCGCCACGTCCAGGCTTTCATACATCTGCGCGAACTGCGGCACCACGTAGCCAAGCAGGAACAGCAGCGCACCACCGACCACCACCAGCAGGATGGCCGGGTAGACCAGCGCGTTGACCACCTTGCCCTGCAGCGCGCGGCTGCGTTCGAGGTAATCGGCCAGGCGCTGCAGGGTCTCGTGCAGGCTGCCACCGGCTTCACCGGCGCGCACCATGTTCACGTACAGGCGCGAGAACAGGCCGTGCTGCCGCTCCAGCGCGGTCGACAGCGGCGCACCGCCGCGCACCACGTCGCGGATGTCGGTGATCGCGCGCCGCGAACGTTCGTCCTCGGGCAGGCCGAGCAGGATCGACAGCGCACGGTCCAGCGGCTGGCCGGCGCCGAGCAGGGTCGAGAGCTGCTGGGTAAACTGCAGCAGCGCCGCGCCCTGCAGCGGACGCGGGCGGAACAGGTTGCCCAGGCTGCTTCCTCCTACCCCGCCACCCTCGGCAGCCAGGCGTGTTTCCATCGGCAGATGGCCCTGGTCCTGCAGGCGGGCGATCAGCTCGGCTTCGCTGGCCGCTTCCATCTGCCCGTCGAAGACCTCGCCGTGCGGGTTCAGTGCCTTGTAACGATAGGTGGGCATGTCAGCGTCGATCTCCCGCGCGCATCAACCCTCCTCGGTCACGCGCAGGACTTCCTCGATGGTCGTCTGCCCGCTCAGGGCCTTGGACAGGCCGTCTTCGTACATGGTGCGCATGCCGGCCTCGCGGGCGATGCGTTCGATCTCGCCCATGCCGTCGCGACGCATCACCGCGCGCCGCAGCGCGTCGTTCATCACCAGGAATTCCATGATGGTGGTGCGGCCCAGGTAACCGGTCGGTGCCAGTGCCGAGGGCTTCGGGCGGAACAGGTGGATTGGCCCCTGCGGCTGCAGGCGGCGCAGTTCGAAACGTTCGATCTCCTCCGGCGAGGCTTCGTAGCGCTCGGCGTGGGTGGGTTCCAGGCGGCGCACCAGGCGCTGGGCGAGGATGCCGTTGATGGTGGACGTGAGCAGGTAATCCTCCACGCCCATGTCGAGCAGGCGGGTGATGCCGCCGGCCGCGTTGTTGGTGTGCAGCGTGGACAGCACCAGGTGGCCGGTCAGCGCCGACTGGATGGCGATGCGCGCGGTTTCCAGGTCGCGCATTTCGCCGATCATGATGATGTCCGGATCCTGGCGCACGATGCTGCGCAGCGCGTTGGCGAAATCCAGGCCGATCTGCGGCTTGGCCTGGATCTGGTTGATGCCTTCGATCTGGTATTCGACCGGGTCCTCGACCGTGATGATCTTGACGTCGGCGGTGTTGAGCTGGCTCAGCGCGGTGTACAGCGTGGTGGTCTTGCCCGAACCGGTCGGGCCGGTGACCAGCAGGATCCCGTGCGGCTGTTCCAGCACCTTGCGGAACTGCGGCAGGAACGCATCGGTGAAACCAAGCCGGTGGAAATCGAACACCACGGTTTCGCGGTCCAGCAGTCGCATGACCACGCTTTCGCCATGCGCGGTCGGCACGGTGCTTACGCGCAGGTCCAGTTCCTTGCCCTGCACGCGCAGCATGATGCGACCGTCCTGCGGCAGGCGGCGCTCGGCGATGTTGAGCCGGGCCATGATCTTGATGCGGCTGATGACCGCGGCAGTGAGGTTGGCCGGCGGGCTTTCGCCTTCCACCAGCACGCCATCGACGCGATAGCGCACCTTCAGGCGGTTTTCAAAGGGTTCGACGTGGATGTCCGAGGCGCGCAGTTCCACTGCACGCTGGATGACCAGGTTGACCAGGCGGATGACCGGCGCTTCGGAGGCGAGGTCGCGCAGGTGTTCGATGTCATCGACCGCGCCGCCTTCGCCGTCCGCGGTTTCCACGATGGCGCCCATCGCGCTGCGGCCCTGGCCGAACCAGCGCTCGACCAGATCGTCGATCTCCGCGCGCATGCCAAGCACCGGGCTGACCGGCACGCCCAGCGCCAGCTGCACGGCCTGCTGCGGGTAGGCATCGTGGGCATCGGCCAGCCACAGGCGGACGCCGTGTTCATCCAGCGCCAGCGGGCAGACGTGGAACTGCTTGAGGAAACGCAGCGACAGCGGCAGGCCTTCGGCCAGCGACTGCGGCGGTGCCTCGGGCAGCTGTTTCGCTTCCAGCAGCGGCAGGCCCAGCACGTCGGCGCTGGTCTGCGCCTGGTCACGTTCGGACACCAGCCCCAGCCGCACCAGCAGGCCCAGCAGGCTGCCGCCGGCTTCGGCGTGCAGCGGCCGCGCACGCGCCAGATCCCCTTCCTTGAGGCGCCCGCGCGCCAGCAGCGCATCGAGGATGCGGCCTTCGGCGTCGTCGATGGCGGTGGCAGCGAGCGCGTTCACATGACTCTCCTGTCGATCCTCCCGACTTTAGCAGTTCAGCCCGGACTTCCGCTGCCTTGTGCGCGCAGGACCAAGAAAGACGACGCCCGTCACCTTCCGGTAACGGGCGTTGCCAATTCACTTACGACATTACGTGCAACCGTGGCCCTTACTGGGTGGCCAGGATGGTCACGCCGTTGAAGGCCGCTTCGCCCACCACCTTCACGTAGTAGGTGCCGGCCACCGGCTTGGCCACGCGCACGGTTTCGGTGTTGCCCGGGCGGCTCGACTTGGCGTCGTTGTCGGTGGCGGTCGGCACACGGCCCTGCGCCACGTACACCGAGACGTTACCGGTGCCGCCGTAGGTCAACACGCTCAGCTGCTTGCCGGCGACGGCTTCGAAGGTGTACACGGTCTCGCTGCCGGTCGCACCGGCAACACCGGCGAGAGCCACCTTGTTGGTCAGCGGGATGCCTTCGGGTTCGCAGTTCTCGGTGCACGGCTCGGCCAGGGCCTTGGCCAGCGCGGCCTTGGCGTCGACGATGCCGGTGCCGATCGGGGTCGATGCCGGAATGGTGACCGGGAACGGACGCGCGGTTTCCTTCAGCAGCGTACGCATCGCCGCCGGGGTCAGCGGATCCTTGCCACTGGCGATGAGCGCGCTCTGCACCAGCGCAGCAACGCCGGCCACGTGCGGCGAGGCCATCGAGGTACCGCCCAGGCCCATGTAGCTGTAGGCGCCCGAATCCGGAGTGGTTGCCGCATCCGAACCGGCCTGCCAGATGTAGCCGCCCGGGTTGCCGTCCACGCTGCCGCCACCGCCCGGGCCGGACAGGTCCACGCGCGTGCCGTAGTTGGAGTAGTAGGTGATGCCACCGGTGATGCGCGTCGCACCCACGGTCACCACGCCGTCGCAGCTGGCCGGGCGGTAGTTGGCGGCGTTGTCGGTGTCGTTGCCGGCGGCCACCACCACGGTGGTGCCACGCGAGATCGCGCCGCTGATCGCATCCTGGTAGGCGCCTGCGCAGGCACCGCTGCCACCCAGGCTCATGTTGATGATTTCGGCCGGGTTGGTGTTGGCGGGAATGCCGGCGACGGTGCCACCGGACGCCCAGGTGATCGCGTCGGTGATGTCGGAGAGGTAGCCACCGCATTTGCCGAGCACGCGCACCGGCAGGACCTTGGCCTTGTGTGCGACACCGGCCATGCCGACGCCGTTGTTGGTCTGCTCGGCGACGGTGCCGGCCACGTGGGTACCGTGCCAGGAGCTGTCTTCCGGCTGCGAGCCGTTGTAGCACTCGTTGGCGTTCTCGACCCAGTCACCGTAGTCCTGTGCACCCGGCACGCGGTCGTCGGTGGAACGGCGCGAGGTCTCGGCATCGCTGATGAAGTCGTAGCCCGGAAGCAGGTTGCCGACCAGGTCCGGGTGCTGCGGCAGGATGCCGGTATCGAGCACGGCAACGACCACGCCCTCGCCCTGCGAGACGTCCCAGGCCGACGGCGCGTTGATGCCACCGGTCGGGTTGCTCAGGTGCCACTGGTACTGCGCGTAGTAGGGATCATTCGGCACCAGGGCCGGCTTCACGTCGCCCGCGCGCAGCTCGGTGCGGCGCAGCTTGACATCGGCTTCGGCGTACTTGACCGAGGGATCGGCCTTGAGCTCCTTCAGCACGCGCTGCAGTTCCGCCGGGGCCAGGCGGCCCTGCAGGCGGATCACATCGGCACCGATGCCGAGCTTGCGCACCACCTGCGGACCCATCGCGCTGGCGCGGCTGGTGCCACCGGACAGGCTGGCGCGGGTGAGTGCGGACTGCACGGTGGACAGCTTGGCCGAGCGATCGCTGGCGGCCAGGGTGCCCTTCGCGTACATCACGATGATGCGGTCGGTGCCCGTTTCGGCGGTGCTGGCCTGGCGTACCGGCTCGCGGGTCGGCAGGCCGGCAGCGTGGACCGCGCCTGCGGCGGTCACCGACAGCAGGGCGGCGGCAAGCACGTTGATGCGAAGGTTCTGCTTATTGATCACGTCACATTCCTCTTCTGGGTCATGGTTGGATCCAACACTGCGGCCATCAATCCTTGACGGATCCCGGCTGGCCGAGCCGGGGTTGCCGAGACCTCCCCTCAGGCCCTGTAGCAGAAGCAGCACCGGCGGCGTGACCGCCGGCGCGTTGTTGCCTTACCAACCGAAGCCGGCACCGACGCCGACCGAGGCGTCATCACTGCTGAACGCACCGCCGAGGGTGACCGTGGCGCGATCGCTGATCGCACGCTGGTAACCCAGCGACATCGCCGATTCACCGCCCTGGAAACCGATGCCGACGCCGACCCGGTTCTGGGTGCGGATGCCGGCGGCACTGGTGGCCATGTTGAGCATGGCCGCGCTCATCGCGCCCTGGCGGTCGATGCGGCGATCCATGTGGCGCAGGCGGCCATCCACTTCGCCCTTGAACACATCGAAGCTGTCGGCGACGGCCTGCACGCGGCTGTCGGTATAGCTGTTGGCGGTGGTGATACCGCGGTCCAGCTGGCCCTTGTTCACCGCATCGGTGGCCGCGGTACCTGCGGCCACGTTGGTGACCTGGCGTTCGTTGCCTTCGCTGCCCACCGACACCGTATTGGCGCGGTCGGCGACCGAGCCCTGGCCCAGTGCAACCGCATTGGCGGCGGTGGCCGATGCGCCCTGGCCGATGGCCGTGGACGAAGCGCCGCTGGCGACGGCGCCGTCACCCATGGCGACTGCGTTGGCACCGACGGCCGGCTGCGCCGCCGTGGCGCCTTCGACGCTGGGCTTGGCCACCACGTTCGACCGCGAGGCCACTGCATCGGCCTCGGCCACGGTGGCGACCTGGGCGGTGCTCGCCTGCACGCTGGCGCTGCGCAGGCTGGCCGTTGCCGTGCGGCTGGTGCCACCGGCAGTGCGCTGGTCAAGCTCGGTCACCTTCCTGTCCAGTGCACCCAGTGCGTCGCCGACATTGCTGTAGGTCGAGCCCTGGATGACGTAGTTCGGCGCGATGAACACCCCCTGCATGCCGACGCTGGCACCGCCGCCGAGGATGCTGGCGGCATCGCTGAGCGACTGGAACAGCTGGCCGCCGTTGATCGCCTGGCGGCTGCCGGACGCGATGCTGCCGGCGCCGACGTTGTTGATGACGGTGCCTTCGATGCCGGACAGGGTCAGCTGGTCGCGGGTGGCATCGTCGTAGGCCACCGCGTTGGCCGAGGTGGATTCCACCGTGGCGATGCGCGAATCGAAATCACCGACGCGGGTTTCGACTGCACCCACGCGCTGGTTGGTGACGTTGAGCTGCGAACCGGTGACTGCGTCGCTGCTGCCGGCGGCAATGCGGCCGTCGGCCACGTTGACGATGCGGCGGGTGGCTGGACCATCGGTGCCGTTGCCGCCACCGACCGAGACCACGTTGGCTTCCACCGCACGCGCGCCGACACCCAGGGCCACCGAGTTGTTGCCGCTGACCGCACTGTTGGCACCCAGCGCCACCGATGCATTGCCGATGGCGTTGGCGCTGCTGCCCACGGCATTGCTGCGGTTGCCGCTTGCAGTCGCGCCCGAACCCACGGCCACGGCATCGGTGCCGGTGGCGGTAGCCACGCCACTGCCATTGGCCTTGAAGCGCTGGCCGACCGCATCGGCGGTAGCGGCCACGGCGTCGAGCTGGCCCTTGTTCACCGCATCGGTGGTTTCGGTACCGGCGGCCACGTTGGTGATCTGCCGCTGCGCGGCCGCGTTGCCCACCGACACCGTGTTGGCGCGGTCGGCCTGCGAGCCGTTGCCGAGCGCGACGCTGTTGGCCGCACTGGCGGTGCTGTTGGCACCCAGCGCGGTGGCATCGGTCGCGTCGGCCCAGGCGTTCCAGCCGATGGCGCTGGCGTAGTCGCTGGTCGCCCAGGCACCGGCACCGAAGGCCGCCGCGCCGGTACCGCTGGCCCGCGCCGGGATCAGGCCGAAGTAAGTGCTGCCACCGATAGCCACGCTTTCATCACCCGTGGCTTCGCTGGACTGGCCCATCGCCACCGCGTTGGCACCGGCCGCAGCGGCACCGAAGCCGACCGCGGTGGTGTTGGCGCCGGTGGCCGCCGAGCCGTAGCCCAGTGCGGTGCCGAGGCGGCCGCTGGCTTCGCTGTAACCACCGACGGCGGTGGTGCCATCGGCGGTGGCGGAGGCGCGGAAGCCGCTGGCCAGCGACTGCGCGCCGCTGGCGATGGCTTCGGCACCGCTGGCCGTGCTGTAGACACCCGTGGCCTGCGCCGCGTTGCCGGTGGCGGTGCTGCTGATCTCGCTGGCCACCGCGCCGCTGCCATAGGCCGCGCTGTTCTCGCCGGTGGCCTGCGCCTCGTTGCCGACGGCCGCGGCATTGCCGCCGGTGGCCAGGCTGTTGAAGCCGACCGCCGTGGCATTTTCAGCCAGGGCGGTGGCGCCGCTGCCCAGCGCGGAGGCGCCGTTGCCGATGGCGTTGGAGGCTTCACCGGCAGCCAGTGCGTTGTCGCCTTCCACATAGGCGCCGGCATCGCTGTCGGCGCTGCCGCTGGCTTGAACGTACTTGCTGGTCTGTTCAGCAGTAGCAGCCACGGCATCCAGCTGGTTCTTGTTCACCGCATCGGTGCCTTCGGTACCCGCTGCCACATGGGTGACCTGGCGTTCGCCGCCATCGCTGCCGACGGCCACCGTGTTGTCACGGTCGGCCGTGGAGCCTGCGCCCAGCGCGACACTGTTGATGCCGTTGGCAGTGGCCCCGGCACCCAGCGCGGTGGACTGCACTGCGCCGGCCCAGGAGTTCCAGCCGATGGCGGTGGCGTAGTCGTCGGTCGCCCAGGCACCGGCACCGAAGGCCGCCGCGCCGTAACCGCTGGCCCGCGCCGGGATCAGGCCGAAGAAGGTGCTGCCGCCGATGGCCACGCTTTCATCGCCCGTGGCTTCGCTGGAATCACCCATGGCCACGGAGCTGGCACCGCTGGCGGTGGCGAACACGCCGGCCGCGGTGCTGTTGGCACCGCTGGCCAGGGTGCCGTAGCCCATGGCGGAGCCGAGGCGACCGCTGGCTTCGCTGTAGCCGCCGACGGCGGTGGTGCCATCGGCCGAGGCCGAGGCACGGAAGCCGCTGGCCAGCGACTGCGCGCCGCTGGCGATGGCTTCGGCACCGTTGGCAGTGCTGTACGCGGCAGTGGCCTGCGCGCCGGCACCGGTGGCGGTGCTGCTGGTTTCGCTGGCGACGGCACCGCTGCCAAGGGCGGCGCTGTCTTCGCCGGTGGCCTGGGCGTTGTTACCGATCGCTGCGGCGTTGCCGCCGGTCGCCAGGCTGTTGAAGCCAACCGCGGTGGCGTTGGCCGCCACTGCGGTGGCACCACTGCCGAGCGCGGTAGCACCGTCGCCGATGGCATTGGCGGCCTCACCGGCGGCCAGTGCGTTGTCGCCTTCCACATAGGCGCCGGCATCGCTGTCGTCGCTGCCGCTGGCCTGGAAGTACTTGCTGGTGTTCTCCGCGGTGGCGGCGACGGCATCCAGCTGGTCCTTGTTCACCGCATCGGTGCCTTCGGTGCCGGCCGCGACGTTGGCGATCTGGCGCGTGTTGCCAGCACCACCGACCGAGACCGTGTTGTCGCGGTCTGCAATCGAGTCGGCGCCCAGGGCCACGCTGTTGGCGCCCTGTGCTTCGGCTGCATTGCCCAGCGCCGTAGCGTTGGTGCCCGGTGCCCAGGCACCACCACCGACCGCGGTGGAGTAGTCACCCGACGCTTCGGTGGCGAGCAGGCCGAACAGCGAACCACCGATGGCCACGCTGTTCACGCCGGTGGCCAGGCTGCCCTGGCCGGTGGCCGTGGCATAGGCACCGGAGGCTTCCGAATCACCACCGAGCGCCACGCTGTTGGAACCGGAGGCGTTGGCGAAGTTGCCGAACGCGGTGGCGTTGAAGGCCGATGCGCTGGCATAGCCGCCGATGGCGGTGCTGTAGCCGCCGGTGGCTTCGGCACCGATGCCGAACGCTGCCGAAGCGGTACCGCTGGCGACGCTTTCGCTGCCGACCGCGGTGGCGGCTTCGCCGCTGGCGGTGCTGAAGTAACCCACCGCCACGGCTTCCTCACCGCTGGCTTCGGACAGCACGCCGGTGGCGGTGCTGCCGGCACCACTGGACACGGCAGCGGCACCGAAAGCCGCACTCTGCTCGCCGCTGGCTTCGCTTTCCGCACCCTGCGCGGTGGCGTACTCGCCGGTGGCCTGCGCGTTGGCGCCGATGGCGCTGGCGTTGTCCGCCGTGGCCAGGGCATTGAAGCCGATCGCCTGCGCGTTGCTGCCGATGGCATTGGCACCGCTGCCCAGTGCGACGGTGCCGTCACCGATGGCATTGGCGGCTTCGCCGGCGGCCAGGGCGTTGTCACCTTCCACGTAGGCGCCGGCATCGCTGTCGTCGCTGCCGCTGGCCTGGAAGAACTTGTTGCCGGTGCCTGCGCTGGCGGCCACGGCATCCAGCTGGGCCTTGTTCACTGCATCGGTGGCCTGGGTGCCGGCGGCGACGTTGGTGACCTGGCGTTCGCTGCCGGCGCTGCCGACCGACACGCTGCGGTCGCGGTCAGCCACCGAGCCCGCGCCCAGGGCCACGGCATTGTTGCCGTTGGCGGTGCTGCCGGCACCGAGGGCGATGGCACTTTCGCCACCGGCCACGGTATTGGTGCCCACCGCGATGCTGTTGACGCTGTTGCCGAGTGCCTGGAAGCCCAGCGCCAGGCTGTAATCGCCGTAGCTGAAGGCACCGCGACCGACGGCGGTCGAGCTGACACCGTTGGCCCAGCTGTTGTAGCCGATGGAGGTCGCGCCGTCGGCACTGGCCCAGGCCGCCGGGCCGAAGGCCGAGGCGTTGGTACCGGTCGCCCACGCACCTGCACCGAAGGCGGTCGCGCCTTCTTCGCTGGCGGTGCTGTAACCACCGACGGCGGTGCTGTCATCGGCCTTGGCAAAGGCACTGTCGCCGATGGCGACGGCATAGCTGCCGTTGGCGCGCGACTTGCCGCCCGCGGCGAAGCTGTTGTCACCGGTCGCCTGCGCGGCATTGCCGAAGGCGCTGCTGCTGGCGCCGGTGGCCTGCGCGGCGTTGCCCACCGCAGTGGAACCGGCCGAGGCGGTGGTGCCGATCTGCACCGGATTGCCTTCGTCGTCCAGCAGCGGCTGGTTGTACTCGTCGTACGCCTGGCCTAGGCCACCGATGGCGACAGCACCGTCGCCGTCGGCGAAGGTGTTGCGGCCGAGGGCCACGGTGTCGGCGCCGATGGCAGCGGCACCTGCGCCCTGCGCAAGCGCACCTGCGCCGATCGCGTTGCTGGCCGAACCCGCAGCCACCGCACCTTCGCCCTCGGCGTAGGCGCCGGCATCGCTGCCCTCCTCGCCCTGCGCCTGGAAGAAGCGCGCGGTGGTGTCGGCGGTGCTGGCCACGGCATCGAGCTGGGCCTTGTTCACCGCATCGGTGTCTTCGGTACCGGCGGCCACGTTGGTGATCTGGCGATCGTTGCCTTCGCTGCCGACGGCCACGCTGTTGTCGCGCACCGCTTCGGAGTTGGCACCGAGGGCGATGCTGTTGGCGCCACGCGCGGTGGCGTAGTAGCCCACGGCGGTGCTCTGCGCACCACTGGCCCAGGTCTGCGCACCCAGCGCGCTGGCGTTCTCGCCCGGCGCATAGGCGAAGTAGCCCACCGCCGTCGATTCGGCGCCGGAGGCTTCGGTCAGGCTGCCGTTGGCCACGGCATGATCGCCGCTGGCGATGGCACCGGCACCGACGGCCGTGGCGGCTTCGCCACTGGCCTGGGTCTGCACGAAGAAGCCCAGGCCCGGGATCAGGTCGGCCGGGCCACCGATGGCCACGCTGCTGGTGCCGGTGGCGTTGCTCTGCGTGCCCAGCGCGGTGGAGTAGTCACCCACTGCATTGGCCACCGCACCGAAGGCCGAAGACTGCGCGCCGGCGGCATAGGCGCCGACACCGTAGGACGAGGCGGCAAAACCGCTGGCTTCGGCGCTGGCACCGACGGCGGTACCACCGACACCAGCGCTGGTGGCGCCGGTTTCCACCGGCACGCCACCGCTGGTGATCAGCGGGTTGCCGTCTTCATCGACGGCAGCGCCACCGACGGCGACGCTGCCCGGGCCGGCGGCCTGTGCGTTGTTGCCGAAGGCGGCGCTGTTCTGGCCGCTGGCCAGTGCGTTGTAGCCCACGGCCGTGGCGTTCTGGGCGACGGCGGTCGCGCCGGCACCGACCGCGGTGGCGCCGTTGCCGATGGCATTGGCGGCCTCGCCGGCGGCGAGCGCGTCGTCACCGTCGGCCAGCGCACCGGCATCGCTGTTGCTGCTGCCGGTGGCCTGGAAGCGCTTGGCAGTGGTATCGGCCACCGCAGCCACGTCCTTCAGCTGGCCGACGTTGACCGCATCGGTGTCTTCGGTGCCTGCGGCGACATGGGTCACCTGACGTTCGTTGCCATCGCTGCCGACGGCCACGGTGTTGTCACGGTCGGCCTGCGAGGCCGCGCCGAGGGCGACGCTGTTGCTGCCGTTGGCGGTGGCGCTGGCACCGAGCGCGGTGGACTGCGCGCCGTCGGCCCAGGCATTCCAGCCGATCGCGGTTGCATAGTCTTCGGTGGCCCATGCGCCGGCACCATAGGCCGATGCACCGTAGCCGCTGGCGCGCGAGGTGATCAGGCCGAAGTAGGTGCTGCCGCCGATGGCCACGCTCTCGTCGCCGGTCGCTTCGCTGGCTTCACCGACGGCGACGGCGCCGGCACCGGTGGCCGTGGCGAACACGCCAGCGGCGGTGCTGTTGGCGCCGCTGGCGACGGTGCCATAGCCCAGTGCCGAACCGAGGCGGCCGCTGGCTTCGCTGTAGCCGCCGACGGCGGTGGCGCCGTCGGCCGACGCCGCCGCGCGGAAGCCGCTGGACAGCGACTGCGCGCCGCTGGCAACGGCTTCGGCACCGGTGGCGGTGCTGTAGACCGCCGTGGCCTGCGCACCGGCGCCGGTTGCGGTGGTGCTGGTTTCACTGGCCACCGCACCGCTGCCCAGCGCGGCGCTGTCGCTGCCGCTGGCCTCTGCGTTGGTGCCCACGGCCGAGGCGTTCTCGCCGGTGGCCAGGCTGTTGTAGCCGACTGCCGTGGCCTTCGCGGCAATGGCCACGGCACCGCCGCCGAGCGCGGTGGCGCCATCGCCGATGGCGTTGGCTGCTTCACCGGCGGCAAGCGCGCTGTCGCCCTCGGCCAGGGCGCCGGCATCGCTGTCTTCGCTGCCAGTGGCCTGGAAGTACTTGCGGGTGTTCTCCGCGGTCGCGGCGACCTCGTCCAGCTGATCCTTGTTGACCGCGTCGGTGCCTTCGGTACCGGCAGCAACGTTGGTGATCTGGCGCGTGTTGCCGGCGCCACCGACCGAGACGGTGTTGTCACGCTCGGCGATCGAATCGGCACCCAGCGCGACGCTGTTGGCGCCCTGTGCTTCGGCGGCGTTGCCCAATGCGGTGGCATTGGTGCCCGGCGCCCACGCGCCGCCACCGACGGCGGTGGAGTAATCGCCCGAGGCTTCGGTCGGCAGCAGGCCGAACAGCGCGCCACCCACGGCTACGGAGTTGGTGCCGGTGGCGAGGCTGCCCTGGCCGGTGGCGGTGCTGTAGGCGCCGCTGGCTTCTGCATCGCCGCCGACGGCCACGCTGTTGGAGCCGCTGGCATTGGCGGCGTTGCCGACCGCGGTTGCGTTGAAGGCCGAGGCGCTGGACAGCCCGCCCAGTGCGGTGCTGTAACCGCCGCTGGCTTCGGCACCGACGCCGAAGCTGACCGATGCGGTGCCGCTGGCGGTGCTGCCTGCGCCGACGCTGGTGCTGCCGCTGCCCAAGGCCTGCGACTGCGCGCCGACGGCGGTGGCGCTGTCAGCGATCGCCTGTGCGTTGTGGCCCAGCGCCGTGGTGTCGTCGCCATCGGCGGTGGCGGATGCGCCGGCGGCCAGTGCGCCTTCGCCATCGATCTGCGCGGCGTCGCTGTCATCGCCCGCACCATCGGCCTTGAAGTAGCGGCGGCCCTGCGCGGTGGCAGTGGCCAGTGCGGCCTGGGTGGCCTGCGCCTGCGCATCGAGCTGCGCGCGGTTGACCGCATCGGTGGCCGCCGTACCAGCGGCCACGTTGGTGATCTGTCGTTCGCTGCCGGTTGCGCCCACCGACACGGCATTGGCGCGGTTGGCAAGGGAGCCTGCACCCAGCGCGACGCTGTTGGCGGCGCTGGCGGTGCTGCCGGTGCCCACGGCCACCGCGTTGCGGCCGCTGGCGTTGGCGCTGCCGTCGACCACGCACTGGTCGATCAGGCTGCTGCTGAGGGTCACGCAGTTGGCGTTGCCGCCCACTTCCACCGACTGTGCGGCGGCGAGGCCGGAGCCTCCCAGTCCCATGGCCAGGGCAAGCGCTGCGGCCAGGGTCACCGGCCGGACGTGGTCGGCATCGCGGCGCCGGTCGACGACCCCACCGCGGGTGTCGGAAGAGGCCAGTTCCGAGGCCACCACCAACTGACCCAACGCTTTGTTCCAGACCTTGCGATAAATCCGATTCATCGGTACGGCTCCTGATTTTTTGGACTGGTTTTAGGCAAAGCAACGCCATCGCCGGACCTTCTGGTCCAACGTCCCCCAAGGGCGTTATTCGCGTGATTTACTGCGGGTATTGCCGAACGCCGCGCAGCGACAGAAAACCGGGCGCAGAGCGACGTGCGGTTACTGCGATATGAACAGATTTGAAACAGGGCCCAAGTGTTAACGGGAACTTTCCGGATCGTCAAGACTTTGACGCAGGAAAAGCGGTTGCCGTGACCTAGTTCACTTTTTCGCCTATTTATTCTGCGATTTTGTTATTTGTTTGTGACGAGATATCGACGCCATGTAAATGCATGTAACTCACCGCTGCGGCAGGATTTTCTGCCCGCATAAAGAAAAACCCGACAGTCGCCTGCCGGGTTTTCCGTACTTCATCGCATTGCGGCCTGCGCGGCGATTACGCCGTCAGCCGCACCACACCCGCGCGTTGCGGAACATGCGCATCCACGGCGAATCCCCCTGCCACTCGGCCGGGGCCCAGCTCAGGTTGAGCGCACGCGGCGTGCGTTCCGGGTGCGGCATCATGATGGTGACGCGACCGTCGGTGCTGGTCAGGCCGGTGATGCCGTCCGGCGAACCGTTCGGGTTCAGCGGGTACTGGCTGGCGACGTTGCCGTTGCCGTCGACGTAGCGCAGCGCCACGCGGGCGGTGGCCTGGTCCACGGTGTTGTCGAACACGGCCTGGCCTTCGCCATGTGCCACCGCTACCTGCAGGCGCGAACCGGCCATGCCACGCAGCAGGATCGACGGCGACTCCACCACTTCCAGCAGCGCGGTGCGGGCTTCGAACTGCTCGCTGGCGTTGCGGCGGAACTGCGGCCAGTGCTCGGCACCGGGGATGATGTCCTTCAGCTGGCTCATCATCTGGCAGCCGTTGCACACGCCCAGGGCGAAGCTGTCCTCGCGGGCGAAGAACGCGCCGAAGGCATCACGCAGCGCGCTGCGCTCGAGGATCGAGGTCGCCCAGCCACGACCAGCACCGAGCACGTCGCCGTAGCTGAAGCCGCCACAGGCCACCAGGCCGGTGAACTCCTGCAGGGCGACGCGGCCTTCGATGAGGTCGCTCATATGCACGTCGTACGCGCGGAAGCCGGCACGTTCGAAGGCGTTGGCCATTTCGATCTGGCCGTTGACGCCCTGTTCGCGCAGCACGGCCACGCGCGGACGCGCGCCGGTGCTGATGAACGGCGCGGCCACGTCTTCGTTGAGGTCGAAGCTCAGCTTGGGCTTCAGGCCCGGCGCGTTGAACGCACGCGCCACCTCACGCTCGGCATCGGCGTTGGCCGGATTGTCGCGGCGTTTCTGCATCGCGTGGGTGACCGACCACCAGGCGTCGAACAGCGCTTCCCAGCGCCATTCGGCCAGGTTCTCGCCGCCCAGCGACACGCGCACCACCGGTGCGGTGGTCGGCTTGGCGATGCGCTGCGCGCACTCGATCAGTGCATGGCGCTCGACCAGGTCTGCGAAGGCCGCACGGTCTTCGCGGGCGATCTGCACCACCGCACCCAGTTCTTCGTTGAACAGGCTGCGGAAGGGATCATCGCCCCAGGCATCGAGGGTGATGTCCAGGCCGAGACGCGAGGTGAAGGCCATTTCGCACAGTGCGGCGAAGGCACCACCGTCGCTGCGGTCGTGGTAGGCCAGCAGCAGGCCGGCCTGGCGCGCATCGCGGATCAGTTCGAAGAAGCCACGCAGGCGCTGCGGGTCATCCAGGTCCGGGGCGGCACCGGCGAACGCCGGCAGGTCGCCGTGGTCGGCATGCACCTGGGCCAGGATCGAGCCGCCCAGACGCTGCTTGCCGGCACCGAGGCCGATCAGCCACAGCTCGCTGTCCACGTCGCGGTCGAGCAGCGGGGTGAGCTGCTGGCGCACGTCGGCGACCGGCGCGAACGCCGAGATGACCAGCGACACCGGCGACACGCTCTTGTGCGCTTCGCCCTGGTCGTGCCACTGCGCCTGCATCGACAGCGAGTCCTTCCCCACCGGAATGCTGATGTCCAGCTGCGGGCACAGTTCCATGCCCACGGCCTTCACCGCGTCGTACAGCAGCGCGTCTTCGCCCGGGTGGCCGGCAGCGGCCATCCAGTTCGCCGACAGCTTGATCTCATCCAGCGCATCGACCGGGGCCGCGCACAGGTTGGTCAGCGCTTCGCCCACGGCCATGCGTGCCGAAGCAGCGGCATCGAGCAGGGCCAGCGGGGTGCGCTCGCCCAGCGACATCGCTTCGCCGGCTACGCCGTCGAAGTCGGCCAGGGTGATGGCCGCATCGGCCACCGGCAGCTGCCACGGGCCGACCATCTGCTCGCGCGCGGTCAGGCCACCGACGCTGCGGTCACCGATGGTGACCAGGAAGTTCTTCGAGGCCACGGTCGGGTGCGCGAGCACGCGCAGGCCGGCTTCCTGCAGGTCCAGGCCACCGGTCTTCAGCGCCGGCCAGCGCGGGGCCGGCGGGTGCGCGGTGTCACGGTGCATCTTCGGCGGCTTGCCGAACAGCACGTCCATCGGCAGGTCGATCGGCGCATCGGCCGGGGTGTGGCCCGGCACGGCGCCGTAAGCCACGACCAGGTGTTCCTCGGCGGTGGCCACGCCAACGGCGGCGAACGGGCAACGCTCGCGGGCGCACAGCGCGGCGAACTCGGCCAGGCGCTCCTGGGCCACGCCCAGCACGTAACGTTCCTGCGATTCGTTGCACCACAGCTGCATCGGCGACAGCGACGGATCATCGGTGGGCACCTTGCCCAGGTCGATGACGCCGCCGACATTCGAGTCGTGCAGCAGTTCGGGGATGGCATTGGACAGGCCACCGGCACCGACGTCGTGGAAGAACTTGATCGGGTTGTTGGCGCCCATCGCCACGCAGCGGTCGATGACCTCCTGGCAGCGGCGCTCCATTTCCGGGTTGTCGCGCTGCACGCTGGCGAAGTCCAGGTCCTCGGCACTTTCGCCGGAGGCCACCGAACTGGCGGCACCGCCACCGAGGCCGATCAGCATCGCCGGGCCACCGAGCACGATGACCGCATCACCGGCCTGCAGCTGGATCTTGTCGACCTGGATGCGGTCGATCGCGCCCAGGCCACCGGCCAGCATGATCGGCTTGTCGTAGGCGCGCACCAGATCGGCGCCTTCAGGCAGCTCGAAGCTGCGGAAATAGCCGAGCAGGTTCGGGCGGCCGAACTCGTTGTTGAACGCGGCGCCGCCGAGCGGACCGTCGGTCATGATTTCCAGCGCGGGTGCCATGCGCGGGTTCAGCGCGCGCGGCGCTTCCCACGGCTGCGGCAGCTCGGGAATGCGCAGGTGCGAGACCGAGAAACCGGACAGGCCGGCCTTCGGCTTGCCACCGCGGCCGGTCGCGCCCTCATCGCGGATCTCGCCACCGTTACCCGTAGAGGCGCCCGGGAACGGCGCGATCGCGGTCGGGTGGTTGTGCGTTTCCACCTTGATCTGGAAGGCGCTGGGCACCTGCGGTTCGCGGCGGTACTCGCCACTGGCCGGATCGGGGCGGTAGCGCGAGGCCAAGTGGCCTTCGATCACCGCGGCATTGTCGCTGTACGCGCTGAGCGTGTGCTGCGGGGTCTGCTGGTGGGTGTTCTTGATCATCCGGAACAGCGAACGGTCCTGTTCCTGGCCGTCGATGGTCCAGCTGGCGTTGAAGATCTTGTGGCGGCAGTGCTCGGAGTTGGCCTGCGCGAACATCATCAGTTCGACATCGGACGGCGAGCGGCCCAGCGAGGTGAAGCGTTCGCGCAGGTAGTCGATCTCGTCCTGGGCCATGGCCAGGCCGAGGCGCTGGTTGGCGGCCTCCAGCTGGTCCACCGGCACGCGTTCCAGTTCACCCCGCGCCGGGGTGGTGAACAGGGCCTGGCCCTGGTCGACGGTGTCCAGCACCGACTGGGTCATCGGGTCATGCAGGGCCTTGACCAGCGCCTGCTGGGCGGCGGCGTCGGTCGGCCAGCCCTGCACGTCGATGCGCAGGCCGCGCTCGACCCGGCTGACCGGCTGGCCGGCACCGCGGACCAGTTCGGTGGCCTTGCTGGACCAGGGCGACAGGGTGCCCAGGCGGGGCACGACGATGCGGCTGACGGCGCCGTCGGCGATGGCCTCGGCCTGCGGCTGGGCTTCCAGGATGCGGCACAGGGTGGCCACGTCGGGGGCGGCCGTGCCTTCGGGCTGGACGAAGTAGACGTGCCAGGCACCGCTGATGCGCAGGGAGGGAGCGATGGACTGCAGGCGGGATTCAAGGCGTTCGCGGCGGAACAGCGACAGGGCGGGCGCGCCCTCGAGGACCATCATGTCCGGGGAACCGTAGTTGGGAAACGGGCCCGACATTGTACCGGAACCCGGGGGAGGGCTTTGGCCGGGCGCGCCCGGCACCCGCAGAGGAGCCCAAGCCACGGCAACGGCCACAGCAACAGCCGGAGCAACAGCAACAGCGGGTTTCCCGGGGGGATGGCGGGGTGGCTCAGGTTGCGGGGGAC